>NZ_JBVJWO010000033.1:6551-34531 GCF_055602345.1 Streptomyces sp. NPDC037401 | reverse complement strand
CTCCCCCCCAGCAGTGCAGACGGGGCGGGTTCTTTTCTTCTTCCTCCTCTCCTCCGTCGTCTCTCCCCCCCCCCCCTCCCCCGCTTCCCCCCCCCCCCCCCCCCCCCCCCCCCCCCCCCCCCACCGCCGGGACCGACTGCACGGCGCATCCCACCGACCGCGCCGGACGCCGCGCGGGCAGCGCCGCCGCCCGCGGACGAGGGGGCGGAGGCACGACAGGCGCCGCCGCACGAGCCGTGGGCACTGCTCGTCGAACCGTCCCCGGCCACGAAACCGGTCGCTCCCCGCGCACCCGCCCGTCCGGGCGGCCACCGGGCCGCTGTGCGCGCCGCCGAGGCCGCATCCGGGCGCAGCCGGACCGGTACCGGGCAGAGCGGCGCCCAGCAGAACGGCACCGGGCAGAGGGCCACCGGGCAGAGCGGTCGGCCATATGAGAACCGGCGGCGGGCGGCTGCCGCCGGGCCGGTCCCCCGGCAGCGCGCCGAACGCCCGCGGCGCGGTCCTGCGCAGCGCGCCAAGCCCGCGAAGCCGCTCCGGCCCCGCCCGGCGCACCCCCGGCACGCCGCCCGCCCCGTCCAGCGGCCTCCAGTGCCGCGTCGCACGGCACCCCTCCGCCCCGCACCCCGCCCCGTCGACATGCGGGACCTGTGCCGTGCCGCGGACGGCGTCACCCAGCCGTCCATCGCAAGTCTCTGCCACGGCAGTTGGCCCGGCGGGTCCCGGTCCCGCCCTTGAGCGCAGAGCGCGTCGGCAGCCTCGCCGCCGGACCCGGCGGCGAGCGACGTGGACCCGTGCGGAGGAGAATGGAGGTGACGCTCACGGAGGGTCATGTTTCACATTGCACTACTGGTCGGCCGGCTGCTGACCGCGGTGTTCCTGAGCACGGCGGTCGCATGGGGTCCCGCTGCTGCCGTGGCCACCGCAGTGGTCGGGGCGGCCGGCCCGCTCACCCTCGATCCGCGCCGGGGCCCTCCGGGCACGCGCATCGTGGTGTACGGGTCCGGATTCGACGAGTGCTACGGCAACCGGTCCGACGACGTCGGCGCGCCCCCTCCCGGGACGGTGGAGGTCCGCTGGCACGACGGCCAGGTCTTCAGCACCAACAACGACGTGGACGAAAAGGGCGCCTTCGAAGCCGACATCACCGCCCCCTCCGATGCCACCGCCGGCCGGTACCGGGTCACCGCCGTCTGCCAACTCGACGCGTCGGTGACCGCTTCCGCCTTCTTCATCGTAGTGACCAAGGAGGAGCCGAACCCCGACCCGGACCCGGTCCTCGGCGAGAACGCCGCGCTGATGCTCGACCCGGTCGAGGGGCGCACGGAGACGCCGGTGCGCGTCAAGGGCTCCGGCTTCGAGGACTGCGTCATCGGCAAGGCGGCGGTGGGTGAAACGACGGAGCGAAGGCCGCCCGGCCATGTCGTCGTCTCGTGGGACGGCACCACCCCGGAGGGCGCCGAGCCCCTGACGGTCAGCGGGACCGGCGGCTTCGAGACCGAGCTGACCGTACCGGCCGACGCGGCCGTGGCAGACCACGAGGTCAAGGCCGTCTGCGAGGAGTATCCGCAGGTCGACGCCGAGGCGTCCTTCTCGGTGGTCGCGGGCCCGACCGAGCCCGGAGAGCGGCAGCCCGTACTGGTCCTGGACCCCACCGAGGGGCCGCCGGACTCGGATCCGCCGACGGCATCCGGTACCGAATTCAACTGTTCAACCGTCGACTTGATGTGGGACGGACAGCCCGCGGGGAGTTCGGAGGTCGCGGAGGACGGCACGTTCTCCGTCCCGATCGGGATACCGGAGGGTACGGACGAAGGCGAGTACCCGGTCCGGGCCCAGTGCGCCGCGGACTCGGGATCGAACGCGGCCGACGAGGCGGAGTTCAGGGTCACCCAGCCGGTTGCGCCTCCGGTGACACCGACGCCGCACACCACGCCCACCGATCCGACGACCCCGGACCCCGGGACCGTCGACCCCCCTGGTCCCACCGACCCGATAGACCCGACAGACCTCTTCCCGACCGAGCTGACGGGGCCTACCGACCTCACCGAGCCCACGGAGAACGGCGCCCCGACCGACTCGGCGCCCCCCGCCATCGGAAACGGCGACGGCAACGGCACGAGCGCCACACCCGTCGGCTGGGTGGTCGGGCCGAGCATCGTCGCCGTCCTGCTGCTGGCCGCCGGGGCAGCGAAGCTCGGTTACGGGCACCGGCACCGGGGCCCGCGCTGGGTGCAGGAGCACGTCAGCGCCCGGCTGCGCCCCGCCACCGGGACGACGGACGTCGCCGAGCCGGCCGACCGCGGCACGCGGACCCACAGCGTGCGTCTCGAACCGCACCCGGATCCGGGGAGCCAGAGCATCAAGGAGGTGCCGTGATGACCACGACTCCCGCCGCGGAGCCCCGTACGGTGCGGTGGTTCCTGCTCGGGGACGACGAGGAGCACGCGGCCGACGCCCTCGCCGACACGCTCCACGCGCGCAACACCACCTCGGGGCTGCTGGGCGGCGTGCGGGGCCTCAGCCCTGCCGCCGACCGCGCCGTCGACTTCGAACTGGCCGCGGTCATCGACGGGTTCCTGGAGATGGACCTGATCGGCCTGGTCGCCGGGGGCTGGTCCAGGCACGCCGAGCTCAGGGCCGCCGCCCGCCGGACCCGGCAGTACCGGGGCAGCGAGGAGGTCGTCGCGCTCGCCACGCACACCATCACGTCCACGCACCGCCCCTCCGTGGACGTGCTGGTCGACAGCGTGCACGCGGCCACCGTCGACGTGAAACTGACCCTCGTCTTCCGCATCTCGGGCGTACTCGCCGTCGTCCGGGACGCCCAGGTGGTCGGCGTCCGTGGCGGCGAGTGCGTCGTCGAGGCCACGCTCGCGGTGCGCGGAGCCCTCGTGGCCGGCCGGGAGGGCTGGCTGGACCTGCCCGGCGCGCTGCGCCTGCGGTCCCCGATCGATCTGCTGCCGCGCGAGGAGTCGCTGCCCTCCGCCGAGCGGCCCACCCAGGTCATCGGCGACCGGTGGCAGACCGCGCCGGCCTCATCCGGAGACGTGCCCGGATGAGGCCGGCGTGCACTGGCGTCCGGCCCGGCCGCTCAGTGGAACAGTACGGACGCCTCACCGGCTCCGGTCGTGACGGAGCCCGGGCAGAGGAAGCTTCCCGAGGACTTCACGGCGGTGAAGGCCCGGTTCAGGTACTTCCTGGTCGTGCCGTCGCGGTCCCACACGATGCCGGTGGCCCTGTAGCGGCAGGTGATGAAGCTCTGCTTGCCGCTGATGTCGATGAGTTCCGTGCGTGCGGTCGCCGCGGCG
This sequence comes from Streptomyces sp. NPDC037401, assembly GCF_055602345.1. Lineage (NCBI taxonomy): Bacteria > Bacillati > Actinomycetota > Actinomycetes > Kitasatosporales > Streptomycetaceae > Streptomyces > Streptomyces sp. NPDC037401. Next base: position 31,223 of record NZ_JBVJWO010000033.1, on the reverse strand, counting down.
TCGTCGAAGACGAATGCGGGGTCGTTGTTGAGGGTCGCGGTGATGCTGCCGTTGCACGCCAGGTTGCCGCCGGGCTTGTTGACGGTGCTGCGGTTGACGGTGAGGGCGCTCGGCGGGTTGGCGCTCGTGGTCGCACTGGTCCAGGAGCAGGTGTTGCCCGCGACCACGATCACCCCGTCGACCTTCTGGTCGGCGGCGGGTCCGAACGCGACGGCGGCCGTCGAACCGCCGATGATCGCCGCCACGGCCAGCGCCGCCGTACCGAGTCTCGCTGTGTTCCTCATGTCGCTCTCCTTGCCACGTCCTTGTGGGGGTAGGTGCGGGGCCCGGAGGCCTCGCGGGAGTGCGCGGGGAGCGTGACACAACGACCTTGAATTGTCAGGTACAGAACAACCCCTGCGGTTCAGGTTGGCCTGAACGAGCGCTCGGCGGCGGGGCCGGGTCCCTCAGCGGCGGTACACGTGGAGGTGCGACACCTCGTACGACATCTCGTTGACCTGCGGCTCGGGCCTCGGGTGGTAACGGCCCGCACAGACGGAGAGGTTGACGATCAGGTAGGCCCGCCAGCGGCGGCCCACACCGGCGGTGTCCGAGAAGACGCGGGTGCCGTCGACCCACCAGGTCACGGACCGCGCGCCGAACTCCGTACGCAGGTCGATCCAGGCCCCGGGCCTGATCGCGGGGGCACGGTACTCGTGGTGGGAGGAGCGGACGTGGTTGGTCAGTTCCAGCAGGTCGGGGTTGTCGGGGTGGTATTCGAAGACGTCGATCTCCTGGCCGCCGTCCCGCCAGGTCCAGATGGCGGGCCAGGCACCGAGCTCCTCGGGCAGGCGGACCCGGGCCTCGAGGACGTCGCCGGCCTGCACCATGAACCCCTCCTCGCTGCCCTCCGTCGTCAGCAGTCCCGCGCTCCAGGTGCCCTCCGGGCGGCGCGTGGCACGGAAGACACCGCCGCGGCTGTACGCGGGGTCGGACACGAGGTGGTCCAGCTTGTCGTCCCTCGGGTTGACCGGTCCGCCGTCGGGATAGGCCCAGGAGTGCCCGGCGATCCACTGGGCTTCGGAGCCGAAGTCGGCGGTGAAGACGGGTTCGGTACGGTGCGGACGGGCCCCAGGGCGGTCGGCGTGCAGGACGCCGAGGGCCGCGCCGATGCGCCGCAGGGTGTGTCGTAGCCATGCAAACAGGTCCCGGAACATGCCACTCCCCTGGTGAAGATCAGTCGGTACGGTATTTGCCCGTTACCAGGTTGATCACACCCTTTAGCCGCCCCTGTGGCGGATCGTCCGGGGGCGCACCATGGTGGAAAGGGGGCGCAGACCGTCCTGTTCACCAACCGACGGGCATGCGGGTCCGGCCCGACCCATCGAGGAGCTCCTGTGGAGCCGTATCTTGTTCCGGTCGTGTTCGCCGCGGTGGTTGCCGCTTTCACCTTGTCCGCCGCGGCCGGTTTCGGGGGCAGCCTGATCCTCGTGCCCACGCTGGCGCTGGCGCTCGGCACCAAGTCGGGCGTGGCGCTCGCGGCGCTGCTGCTCGCGGCCAACAACGTGGTCAAGGTTGCCGCGTACCGCAAGACGCTGCCCTTCCGCAAGGCCGTCCCGGTCATCCTCTTCGTCGCCGCGGGGACCTATCTGGGGGCGAAACTCCTGGTCTCGGCGCCGGAGAAGGCCGTGACGATCGCAGTCATCGTCAGCTTCCTGCTCGCGTTCCTGGTGGAGTCCCTGGACCTCGCCCGCTTCCGCCGGGTGAGCTCGCCGGTACTGGCCTTCGCGTCCGGCGCGACGTCGGGCTTCAGCGGTACGTCCGGGCCGTTGAAGGGGCTCGCGGTCCGCGGGCTGACCCTGGACCGGCTGCACCTGGTGGGTGCGCTGTCGATGGTCTCGCTCGCCGGGGACGCCACCAAGACCGCGGTGTGGACGGATGCCGCGCTGCTCAAGGGCGGGGACTACCTGGTGGCACTGGCCTGCGTACCGCTGATGCTGGGCGCGACGTTCCTGGGCCGGCGGTTCAACACCAGGATCGGCGAACGGGGCTACACCGGGCTGTTCTGGACCGTGATGGTGGGGTACACCGGGCGGCTGCTGGCCGGGCTGTAGCCGCCGACCGTGTTCCAGCGGACCGGCCGGAGCGTCGCCCGGCGGCTGCTCGACACCGCGACGAACGCGTGGAAGGCGGGATCCGCCTCCTGAACGGCTCCCTCGTCCGCGCCTACGGGGTGGCGGTCACCGCGGCGTCGTCGTGCATGCCGCCGTCATCCGTCCACGTGGCCGTGGGCGAGGTGATGCCGACGGCGAGCCCGAGGACGAGCATCACGACGACGAGCACCTTGGCCATGGTCTCCAGCACCAGCGGCCGGGTGGCCGACGGTCCGGCCTGAGCCTTGGCCTGGGCCTCGGCTTCGAACGGGCCCGTGACGCCGACCGGTGCCGTGCCACCGCCCGCGGCCGTGGCACCGCCCGCGGCCGGGAAGGGCGCCGGGGCCGCGGCGTCGCCGAACAGCCGCTTCGGGTAGGCGGGCGTGAGCATCATGACGTACGCGAAGAACCGCATCCGGAAGCGCAGGACGGCCGCCGACGCCTCGAACACCGGTTGCGGCATGCGGCCCAGGATCAGCGTGATCAGCCAGAACACCCAGCTCAGCGCCATCCATCCGGACTGGAGCAGTTGGGCCACGATCCCCGCCGGGATCATCAGGATCAGCCGGAACAGCACCGCGAGCCGGTTGAGAGTGGTCGGCCTCAGCTCGATCTGCACCGGGTGGTCGGGCGCGTCGAAGGAGAACGGCGGATAGCGGTCCACCAGGAGCATCGCCGAGGCCGTGACCCGGATCTGGTAGGCCAGGTACGAGCCGAGGAACGACGCGATGGAGTCGGGCAGCCGGCCCAGCACCAGGGCGGCGAACCAGCCGACGATCGTGATGAAGAACGCCGCGATGCCCAGGACTGCGGTCACGATGAACTGCGGGATGAGCAGCAGCCACCGCAGCAGCACCGTCCAGCGGCGCTGCTTCCCGGGAGCGGGGACGTCGAGTTCCGGCAGATGCTCGGCATCGTGCCCGGCGTGCTCGGGAAGGGGTGTCCAGCCTGTTGCCATGGCTCCTCCGGTGGGGACGTCCGAACTGTCCGCCCACCTTGCCGCCCGGGGTCCGCGGCCCCCGGCACGGCGCGCTGCCGCACCCCGCCGGTCCCCTCCGATGGACCCGGCCGACCGCTCAGTACGGGCGCGGGGACATGATCTGCTGCTCGGCTCCGGGCACCTCCAGGACGCAGCGCGGGATACCGGGACCGGGCGTCGCACGGACCGAGACCAGGATGGGCGGGTCGGTCGGCAGCTCGACGGTCACCATGGCGGGCCGGTCGTGGGAAGTCGTTGCGTAGCCGCTCGCCTTGCCGTCGACCAGTACCTCGACCACGGCGGTGTGGCCGGTCTGGACCGTGGCGCTGACGGAGTGCCCCGCGTGGTCGATGTGGAAGTGATGACGCGCTCTCATGGGACGGCTCCCACCGGACACCGTGGCGGCGTCCCTGCCTCCAGCGTAGCCATCGACCACCCCTGCGCGCGCTTCAGCCTTCAGCGCCCGGCCCCCAAGTCCTCGGCCCGCGGCGCTCAGCCCCCGAGCAGGACGGCGAGCAGCCGCTCCACCGTCTGGCGCGGGTCCGAGGGGTCTGCGGTGGCGTCCGCAGCCGCGTCTTCCCCGGCTTCGTGCGGCGCGCGGGTCATCAGCACATGGTGGACGGTGCCCACGTACGCCAGCGCGATCGTCGCCGTGTCGGCGCCGGCCGCCACCCTGCCGAGGCGCCGTTCGGCGTCCAGGTACGCGGCGACCGCTTCCTGGATCGCCGCGAACCCCGGTGCGCCGGCCGCCAGGGCGTCGCGGGTGTGCAGCGAGGTCCGCGGGCGGGTCATGGCCAGGCCGACCACCGCCGGGTGCAGTGAGCCGAGCAGCCCGAGCGCGACCTCGGCGAGGTTGGCCGCCACGCCGCCCTGCCCGATCCGCTCGGGCAGGGACTGCGCCTGCCGGGCGCTGCGCGCGAAGCGGTCGAGGACGAGTTCCGCGACGAACTCGTCCAGGCCGTCGAAGTGCGTGTGCAGGACGCCCTTGGCGCAGCCCGCCTCGGTGGTGACCGAGCGGCTGGTCAGGGCGGCCGGGCCGGAGTCGGCCACGACGCGTTCTGCGGCCGCGAACAGCCGCTCGCGCAGGTCGGGAATCGCCACTCCACGGGGTGACATGACACCTCTTCCGATAATCCGGAGGACAGGTTTGGGCACTTGCCCATACTGTTTGGGCAGATGCCCATTCTAGCCCGGGAGGAATCATGAGCAGTCAGCCGGAGGCCCTCGCCAACGCCGATCAGGCGCAGGCGTGGAACGGCTACGAGGGCGCGCACTGGGCCCGCCACCAGGACCGGTGGGACGCCGTCAACGACGGCTTCAACGCGCCGCTGCTCGACGCCGCCGCGATCGGCCGCCGCGACCGCGTCCTGGACATCGGCTGCGGATCGGGCCGTACCACCCGTCTCGCGGCCCGCCGGGCACCCGAGGGCCGCGCCCTCGGCCTCGACCTGTCGGCGCCCATGCTGGAGCGCGCCCGTGCGAGCGCCCGCGCCGAGGGGACGGCGAACGCATCCTTCGCGCAGGGCGACGCACAGGTCCACGCCTTCCCGCCCGGCTCGTTCGATGCGGCCGTCAGCCGCCACGGCGTGATGTTCTTCGCCGACGCCGTCGCCGCCTTCGCGAACATCCGCCGGGCCCTGCGCCCCGGGGGCCGCCTCGCCTTCGTCTGCCCGGCGGCAGCGGAGGGCAGCGAGTGGGTCGGGGCCGTCGCCGGGCTGCGCGGCATCCTGCCGGTGGCGGACTTCGGCGGCGCACCGGCGGCGCCGGGCACTCCGGGGATGTTCTCCCTCGCGGACCGCGACCACACGCTCGGGATCCTGGCCGCCGCCGGGTTCGGGGAGGCGGACGCGGTACCCGCCGCGGCGTACGGGGACTGGGGCCCCCGGGCCGAGGAGGCGGCGGCGTTCCTGCTGGGCTCCGGACCGGGCCGGCATCTGCTGGACCAGGCCTGCGCCGCGGAACAGGCCCGCGCCCACCGGGCCCTGACCGACACCCTGCGCCCGCACGAAAGGGACGGATCGGTACGCCTGCGCACCTCGGCCTGGCTCGTCACCGCAACGGCGCCCGCCTAGACGAGAAACCACCCCTCGGACCGCCGGAAAGACCCCCGAGCCGGGCCGAGACGGGGGTTGGGGCAGCCGTACGCCCCGGGGCCGGCGGGGGGCCTTTCCGATCTTGATTCCAGGCCTTCACCCGAGCGTCTGCGACCTCCCGCCAACCCCACCGACCTGGGCTTCCGAGTCGGCCGTACCTACGATCGGCACCGAGGGAAGGGGGACCGGATGGACCGGAACATCCGCACCATCGACGACGTACTCGCGCTGCTGGACGGCCTGTTCGCGCCGGAGGCCGACCGCTGGACGGCGGACGCGGCCTCGTGGTGGGACGACTTCTACGCGGACCGCACCCGGCCGGTGCCGTTCTTCGTGGAGAAGCCGGACGAGAACCTCGTCTCGTACCTCGACTCGGGACGGGTTCCGACGGGCGGCCGCGCGCTGGACCTGGGGTGCGGACCGGGGCGCAACGCCCTCCATCTCGCCTCGCGGGGCTTCGAGGTGGACGCCGTCGATCTCTCCCCGGCCGCCGTTTCCTGGGCCGAGGACCGGGCCCGCGCGGCGGGAGCAGCGGTCCGATTCCACTGCGGTGACGCCTTCGCCTCTGCCGGCGCGGCCGTGGCGGGCCGGTACGACCTGATCTACGACTCGGGTTGCTTCCACCACCTGCCCCCGCACCGGCGCATCAGCTACCTGGCCCTCGTCGACCGCCTCCTCGCACCCGGGGGCCACCTCGCCCTGACGTGTTTCGCGGCCGGCGCGATGGGCTCGGAACTCCCCGACGCCGATCTCTACGGCGGATCCGGCCTCCAGGGCGGCCTGGCCTACACGCCCGAGTCGCTGCGCTGGATCTTCTCCGACCTGACCGAGGTCGAACTGCGCCGGATGCACGACGAGCAGCCGGAATCCGCGCACTTCGGCGAGGCCTTCCTCTGGACCGCCCTGTTCCGCCGGGACCCCGCCTAAGCGCTGCCCCGTACCCTCTGGCGGATGTGACCGGCCCGTGCTCGCCCACGCCGACTACCTGGTCTCCGAGCCGGAGTGGGAGCGGCGCGGCCTCCTGGAGGCCCAGGGCATGAGCGAGCAGGTCACGGCCCTGGCGCCGCGCGTACGTGCGATCACGGACGGACAGGAGGTCTTCCCCGGCGTACGCGTGCACCCCCGGCCACACCGTCGGGCACGCGGAGTACGTCATCACCGGCGGCGGACGGCGCCTGATCGCCTGCGGCGACGCCGTGCACTCGCCGATCCAGATCGGCCACCCCGAGTGGTCCTCGGGCTTCGACCACGACGGCGCCCGGACCGCCGGCACCGCCGCCGCCTCTTCGCCGAGCCGGCGGAACCCGGCACGATCGGCTTCGGCGTCCACTTCGCCGACGTGGTGCTCGGACACGTCCGCCACGATGGAAACAGCCCGGCCTGGCGGCCCGTGGACGCCTGACCGGGCCGGGACCCCCGTCATCGACTTGCCGAGCGCGGTGGTGACGGGCTCTCGGCCGTCGACGGTGACCCTCGGGATCACGGATTCGAGGCCCCGCCGGCCCCGCCGTCGGGGTGGGGTCCCGTCAGCGGCCGGACTCCGAACGCGGAGTCCGGCCCGGGAGGCTACGCGAACAGTTCGAGCGAGATCTGCGGGGACAGGGCGCGGAGGAAGGCGGGTGCGTCGAAGATCGCGCCGGCGGAGGCGACGCCGACCGTTCTGGTCCGGCCCGTGAGGACGTGGTGCAGTGCCTCCACCGCGAGCGGCGCGCTGACGGCGTAGATGTCCTGACCGCTCGCCACCGCGCGCCTCTCCACGCCGCCGGAGCGTACGACGACGTCGACGAGGAAGGTCTGCGCGGACCGCCCGTGCTCGTCGACCGCGGCCGGCGCCGGCGTCTCCGGGGCCGCGAGGTCCCGCGCCGCCTCGACCGTCATGTAGGTGCGCACCTCGGGGATGGCCAGGTGGCTGGGGACGGTGACGACGTCGGCCATGGTGAACTCCCCGATCACGGACCGGACCCCCATGGGGTCGGGGAAGGTCCACTTCGTGGTCGGCGGGGCGTCGTCGCGGTACTCCAGCCGCCCGTTGCCGAACACGACGCGCCGGCCGTCCCGGCGCTGCCGTGAGACGGTGCCGGCGGTGCGGGTCCCGGCGGTGGGGTGCCAGCCGCTCAGCCCGTACGCGATATGTGCCTCGTCGGCCGTCACCCAGTCCCCCATCGCCGCCGTGACCAGCAGGTCGCCGAGGCCGCCGAAGAAGGCCATCGCGGGGATCACCACGGTGCCGGCGGCCGCGGCGCGGTCCGCGAAGTGGGTGAACGTGTCGAGGTTGGCCTCGATCTCGGCGGCCACGTCCACGTACGGGATCCCGGCGCGGAGCGCCGCCTCGATCACCGGGGCGGCGGTGGCGGCGAAGGGCCCGGCGCAGTTGATCACGGCGTCCGCGCCGGTCAGCGCGCGGTCGAGCGCGGCCGGGTCGCCGACCGCGGCCGGCCGGGCGTCGAGCCCCGGGCAGGAGGCCGCGAGCGCCCTCAGCTTGTCCGCGTCTCGCCCGGTCGCGATCGGCACGAACCCCCGGTCCAGCAACTCCGCCACCACGAACCGCCCGGTGTGCCCGTAGGCGCCGTACACCGCCACAGCGCGTCCCGATTTCATCGCGTTCGCCCCCGTTCTCGCTTGTTCAACGATGAACCATCCTGCCGCCCGCGACCACCCTCCACGAGTGTCTGAACTGCCACACCCCGCACACTTTCGGACGCAGACACAGACTCGTACGTGGGACGGGACCGCTACTGGCAGCGACCCGCGGGCGGGTGGGGCGAGAGTGCGGTGGGGGTGCGGTGGCGGACCAGGACCGTCACGCGCCGCGGCCGCACAGAGCGGCGCCTGCGGGTGGACGTGCACCCGGCGCGGCCCTGTTCGGCTTCGGGGCGGCCCGGCCGTGGATGCCGGTCCTGGCCGGCATCGCGGTGGTCACCGGATCCCTGACGCACGGTCCCTGGTCCAGCGGGCACGCCGCGTCCGGAGGGCATGGCCCGGCCCGCTGCGGGTAGTCGCAGCGCATGGACATCCTGCTGCTGGTCACGGTCGTGGTCATGGCGGTCACGTTCCTCGGCTACGTGATCGTCCTGGTCCGCACGGTCCGCGCGCGGGACGCCGGCCCGTACACCGGAGGCCCGTTCCGCCCCCGCGGGACGTCGACGACACGACCTAGGGAGCGTCCGGGGCCGGGCCGGTGGAGGAGCGGATGACCAGTTCGGGGTCGAAGAGCAGCTCGCCCGTCGGCACCTCGCGGTTGCTGACCAGCGCCAGCACGCTGCGGCCCACCTCCAGCGCCAGCCGGTCCGCGGGCTGGCGGACGGTGGTGAGCGGCGGGTCCGTGAACTCGGTGACACCCGAGCCGTCGTACCCCACCACCGACACGTCGCCGGGTACGGTGCGCCCCTGGCGACGGATCCCGCGGATGGCGCCGAGGGCCATGTAGTCACTGGCCGCGACGATCGCGGTGGCGCCGAGCGCGAGGAGCGGGCCCACGGCCGCCTGGCCGCCCTCCACGGTGTACGACTGGCGGATCACCCAGCGACCGGCGTCCTCGATGCCGCGCTTGCCCATGGCGTCGAGGAATCCCTGCACCCGCCGGTCGGCGGGCCGGTTGCCCGCCGGGCCCGAGGCCATGCCGATCCGCCGGTGGCCCAGCCGGTACAGGTGGTCGACGGCGAGTTCCGCGGCGAGGGCGTCGTCGGTGGAGAAGACGGGCGTGGGCACTCCGTCGGCGAACTCGCCGTTGATCCCGACGTACGGGACGCGGCGCTGGCGCAGCAGTTCGTACGCCTCGGTGTCGGCGCCCTCGACGGTGTTCGAGGCCGAGAGGAAGACGACGGCGGCGACGCCCTTGTCGACGAGGGCGGAGATGAAGTCCCGTTCCTGCACGCCGCCGGGGAAGGCGGGGCACAGCACGGTCTTGAGGCCGTGCGGCGCGAGGGCCGACTCGATGCGCTCGGCGACGTCGGCGAAGAACGGGTTCGAGACGAACTCCGTGATCACGGCGACCAGTTGACCCTGGGTCTGCCGCTCGTACCCGAGCTCGGCCATCGCCTGCTCGACCGCGTCGCGGGTCTTCTTCGACACGCCCTGCCGCCTGTTGACCACCCGGCTGACGGTCGCCTCGCTGACCTGCGCGCGGGCTGCGACGTCGGTGATGCCGACCTTCATCGCGGTCCTTCCGTGATCGAGAGCGATGCCAGACCTCCGCGCGGTACGGCCAGCGAGCAGGGTCCCTCCGGCATGAACGTCAGCGGATCGTCCATCATACGGCCGTCCGGGCCGTGGACGGCTCTTCTGACCCAACCGCCCCCGCCGTGCACCTCGACCATCAGGCGGTCCCGGTCGGAGCCGTTGACCAGGAGGAACCGGCGGTGGGCGGCGAAGTCCAGCGGTACGACCCGGTCGCCGTGCACGCTCAGCAGGCAGCTGTCCCCGGCGGCCGCCCGCACCAGCGGGTAGAGCTCGTCGGGGCGGCCCGGCTCGGTTTCCCCGTCCAGCAGCAGGTGGCGGTGAAGGTGCCACTGGCGCAGCCAGAAGGCCACCACCGCGTGGTGCTCCTGCGGCATCCGGTCCAGGCGTACGGAGATCTGCGGCACCGCGTGCAGGGCGCCGATGAGCTGCCGGGCCACGGACTCCGCGGGCGCGTCCTGCGACCACAGCAGCATGTCCGAGTGGACGGCGCCGCCGACGGCGAGCAGTGAGGTATCGAGGGTGCGGACGCGGTTGGCGGCCGCGTCGGCCGGGCAGTCGAAGGACCGCAGCATGTTCCCGAACGGCGCCATGCCGGGCCCGACGTACGGCTGGCGCAGCTCGACCAGCACGTCGGGCCGTACGTCCTCCAGGGCGCTGCGGAGTTCGGCGAGCAGGGCGACCATCGCCTGCCCGACGTCCGTGCCGCCGTCGCCGGCGTACGCCATGGCCTCGTCGAGGAAGTCGATCTTCAGCCCGTCGAGTCCGTGGTCCCGTACGAGCCGTACGCACAGGCCGGTGACGTGGCGGCGGACCTCGGGGCGGCGGGGGTCGAGCACAAATGCGCCGGGCACTTTGGCGCGGGCGGGGGCGAACGGCGCCCAGGCGGGGTGGCAGTCGGCTCCGGGGCCGAGCAGGAGGGGGGCGACCCAGGCGAGGTAGCGCAGTCCGTGTGCCCGGACGCGTGCCACGTGGGCGGTGAAGTCGGGGAACTTGTCCGGGTCGGGGCGCCAGTCGCCGCAGCCCGCGTAGCCGCGTCCGTGGCCCAGTTCCTGCCAGCCGTCGTCGAGGATCAGTACGCCGCAGCCGAGTGCGGCGGCCGGGGCGGCCTGGGCCTCGACGGATGCGGCGGTGACGTTCTGGTTGAAGGCGTACCAGGTGGAGTAGGCGGGGGTGCGGGCGGCGTCGGGGACGCTCATCGGGGTGATGCGGCGGGCGAACCAGGCGCGCAGCCGCCTCATGGCCGTGGCCACGGACGGCGCGCGCGGCACGAGCAGCAGCCGGTGCGGGTCCCGGGCGGCGGGCAGGCTCAGGTGGACGACGTGGGTGTCGTTCTCCTCCGAGACCCCGAAGCGGACGGTGGTCTCGGGCACGGGGTCGGCGGCGGCGAAGGTGAGGAGGGTGGCTCCGGAGTGGGCGTAGAGGCAGCCGGCGGCGTGGCCGTCGACGAGGGAGATGCGGGCGCGGCCCTCCCAGTCGGCGAGGAGGGTGCGGCGCCAGCCGCCCTGGGGGTGCCAGTAGCCGGCGGCGTCGCCGAGCGGGACGGAGAGGCGGATCTCGACGGGGGCGCCGTCGGCCCGTACCTCCAGCATCCGCAGTCCGCCGGGGAGTTCGGCGAGGGTCCAGGCGGGCCGGGGTGCGCCCGCGGGGGCGAGCACGGCGACGGAGACCTGGTCGAGGAGCGGGACCAGGGGGGCGGGGGCGAGTCCGGCGGTGGTGACGGCTTCGCCGTCCGGGGCGGCCGGGGGGCCGGGCGCGGGGTGGCTCTGCACGGGGGTCACTCCTTCACGGCACCGGCGAGCAGGCCGGACACGAAGTGGCGCTGCAGCGCCAGGAAGACGACGGCCATGGGGATCGCGGCGATGGAGGTGCCGGCCAGGATGGCGCCGTAGTCGGTCTCGTCCAAGCCCTGGAGGGAGGCGAGTGCCACCGGGATGGTGAAGGAGGCACCGTCGCGCAGGACGATCAGCGGCCAGACGAAGTCGTTCCACTGGTACAGGAAGAGGAAGATCGCCAGGGCGGCGAGCGCGGGTTTCATCGGCGGGAGGGCGACGCGCCAGAACAGCCGCAGTTCGCCGCAGCCGTCCATGCGGCCCGAGTCGAGGAGTTCGGCGGGGAGGGCGGCCATCGACTGGCGCATGAGGAAGATGCCGAACGGCAGGGCGAGGTTGGGTGCGATCACCGCCTGGTAGGTGTCGAGCCACTGGAGCGCCGCCATCATTTTGAACAGCGGGACCAGGGTGACCTGTGCGGGGATCACCAGGCCGAGCATGAGCAGTCCGAACAGCGCCTCGCGGCCGCGGAAGCGGTAGGTGGCGAAACCGTATCCGGCGAGGGTGCAGACCGCGCCCGCGCACACGGTGTAGACGACCGCGATCAGGAGCGAGTTGAGGACCACGCGCCCGAACTGTGCGGACTCCTGGAGGGCGGACAGGTTGTCGAGGAGGTGACCGCCGGGCAGCAGGGGCGGCGGGCTGTCGAAGATCTCCGCGGAGCTGTGGGTGGAGGCGACGGCGAGCCAGTAGAAGGGGACTGCGACGGCCGCGAGGGCGATGGCGAGTGCCGAGGTCAGCAGGATGCTCCTGCCGCGGGCGGCGACGGGGCGGGGGGTCACGTTCGGTCTCCCAGGACGCGGAACTGGATCACGCCGAGGAGGGCGATCAGCACGGCGAGGACGTAGGCGATCGCGGAGGCGTAGCCGAAGTCGAAGTATTTGAAGGCGTTCTGGTACAGGTACACGCCGACGGTCAGGGTGGCGTTGTCCGGGCCGCCGCCGGTGAGGACGAACGGCTCGTCGAAGATCTGCAGGGTGCCGATGGTCGAGAGCACGGTGGTGAGCAGCAGGGCGGGGCGCAGCCCCGGCAGGGTGACGTGGCGGAAGGTCTGGAGCGGGCCGGCGCCGTCGACGGCGGCCGCCTGGTAGAGCTCGGCGGGCACGGTCTGGAGCCGGGCGAGCAGGATCACGGCGTTGTACCCGGTGTAGTGCCAGGTCAGGGCGAGGCCGAGGGAGATCTTCGCCCAGAGGGGGTCGGTCAGCCACGGCACGGCGTCCAGTCCGGCGAGGCCGAGGAGCCAGTTGACCAGTCCGTACTGGGTGTTGAGCAGGACGGAGAAGACGATTCCGTAGGCGACCAGCCCGGTGACCATGGGCAGGAAGAAGCCGAGGCGGAAGACCGCGCGTCCGCGCAGCAGGGTGGAGTTGAGGGCGACGGCGAGGGCGGTGGCGAGGGCCAGCATGACCGGTACCTGCACGGCGAGGATGACCGCGGTGTTCGTCAGGGCGGTGCGCAGCAGCGGGTCGTCGAGCAGCCGGGTGTAGTTGTCGGCGCCGGCGAAGACCTCGGTCCCGCCGACGGTCCGGTGGAGGCTGATCACGAAGGACCAGCCGATGGGGTAGAGCTTGAACACCGCGAAGAGGAGCAGGGCGGGCAGGACGAAGAGGTACGGCGCGGGGCGGCGCCGGGGTCGGGCGGTCGCGCCGCTCATCGCAGGACCTTGCGCCCCGTCTGCCTGCCCAGTTGGTCGGCGGCGGCCTTGAGGACGGCCGCCGGGTCGGCGCCCTTGAGCAGGACGCGGGACTGGGCGTCGGTGACGAGCTTGAGGGCGCGGGCGTAGTCGGAGGTGTAGTTGAAGGCCGGCGAGGGGGCCTTGAGCGCCTCGAGGAAGATCTCGCCCTTGCGCTGTCCGCCGAAGAACGCCGAGGGCTCGTGGAAGACGGCGTCGTCATACGCCTTCATCAGCGCGGGGGCGATGCCCTTGCCCCGGTAGATCCGCACCTGCGAGGCGGGGCGGGTCAGCACGAACTCGACGAAGGACCAGGCGGCCGCCTGGTGCCTGCTGCTGCCGGCGATCGCGAGGTGGGTGGAGTTGACGGTGGCCGCGGTGGCGCCGCCGCGGCGCACGGCGGGCGGGAGGCGGACCTTCCACTTGCCGGCCTCCTCGGGGACCTGCTCCTCGATGATGCCGCCGAACCACGTGGGCCACGGCATGACGGCGTTGGTGCCCTTCTTGATGGAGCTCATCAGGGCGTTCCAGCCGCCGGCGAGGTCGCTGACCAGGCCGGCGTCGTTCATCGTCTTGATGAGGGTCATGGCCTTGACGGCCTCCGGGGAGTCGAGGGTGATCGCCCCGTCGAGGTCGAAGTAGAAGGCGCCCTGGAGCTGGAGGAGCATCTGGAAGAAATTGGCCGCGTCCGGCTGCGAGGCGGGCTTGTCGATGCCGAGCAGGTGGATGCCGGTCTTCTTCTTGATCTCCTTGCCCGCCTCGACGGTGTCGTCCCAGGTCTGGAGGGCGCCGGCGTCGACTCCGGCCCTCTCGAAGACGTCGGCCCGGTAGTAGAAGCCCGCGGAGTTCGCCTCCCAGGGAAGGGCGTTGACGCGCTTCCCGTCCGGGGAGACGGTCTGCCACAGGCCCTGCGCGAAGGAGTCCTTGTGGGCCTGCGCGCCCAGCGGGGCAAGGTCGGCGAGACCGCCGGGGAAGCGCTCCACGTAGCCGGGCAGGTAGTCGACGCCGATGTGCAGGACGTCGGCGAGTCCCTGGCCCCCGGCCGCCATGCCGGTGGTGATCTTGTCCCAGATGGCCGGGTTGCCGATGTCCTCGACCGTGACCCGGATGCCGGGGTGGCGCTTGTTGAACTCCGGGAGGAGGGCCTTCATCTCGGCGGCCGGTCCCTGCCAGGACCAGACGGTGATCCGCCCCTCGTCCTTGCGGCCGGCGGCTCCCCCTGCGCCGGCGCCCGTGCCCGTACAGGCCGTGAGTCCGGCGAGTCCGGCGCCGGCGGTGACCGCCCCGGCGGCCCGGAGCACTCTTCGACGTCCCGTTTCCATGGCTGATCCACCCCTGCTCACACCGTTGCGGAAGCTGACTGGCCGGGACTGTAACAACGCCAACTCTTTGCTTGCAAGGATTCATTGAAAACTTTCAGCTTGCCCGGCCATCAATCTCTGACGGATCCATTGCAGGCCTTCGTTGGAGGTTGCTAGCGTGCCGCGCGCCGGTTCGACGACGACCGGCCACGCCACCCCCGATCCGGGAGAACCGATGACGCGTTCCCGTGTGTCGCTGCTGTCCGCACTCGCGCTGCTCGCTCCGCTCGCACCGCTCGCCCTCGGCTCCTCCGCCACCGCCGCCGCCCCCTCGGCCCCGGCGCCCCGCACCGCCCCGGCAGCCGCCCCCGCCCTCCTGAGCGTGGTCAACCCCGGCTTCGAACAGGGCGCCAACGGGTGGCAGTTCACCGCCGGGACCGGGGTCGCCACCAATTACCCGCACGGCGGGACCCGGCTGATCTACCTGGACTCGGGCGCCGGCCGGAAGGTCTCGCAGACCCTGACGGCCACCGGCCACGGGACGTACGACATATCCGCCTGGATCGCGACGGGCGGCGCGGGCGGCCGGTTCGCGGCCCGCGTCAACGGCGCCGTCGCCGCCGAGGTCACGCTGCCCGGCGCCGTCAACTACCGCCGCCACACCCTCAGCCGCATCTCCCTGGGCCCCGGGGACACCCTGGAGATCGCCTTCGAGTCGGGCGACGGCTGGGTCAACGCCGACGACGTCATGCTCTCCCCCGCGTCCCCGGCGAACCCACGGGTCAGCTCCTCGGACCCGAAGATCGTCGAGATGTTCGAGTGGTCCAAGCGCAAGGCCAACAGCTGGGTCCACCTGCCCGGCGCACAGGGCCCGCTCGACGTCGACGAGAACAACACCTCGGGAAGCGGCACCGGCACCTACGCGCCCTCGTACTGGGCGGGCTACGCCAACCGCAGCGGCTACTACTCCCGTGACACGGCCCACCAGCTGGCGGGCGCGGGCGTGCTCGGGCTGAACGCCGAGAACAAGGCCATGCTGCGCGCGTTCGCCGCCTCCGCCACCCCGGAGCACAAGTACTACCCGGTGTGGGCGCTGAACTTCGACAACCGCACCTACCTCTCCATCGACTACAGGAACCCCACGCGCTTCGTCCGCGAGGTGCCGGCCACCTTCGAACTGGTCCAGAAGGCCGAGGAGGCGTACCGGTGGAGCGGCGACCGCGCGTACGTCGACGACCCGGCGCTGTGGGACTTCTACCGCCACGCCACCGGGGAGTTCGTCGACCTGCACAACAGCCGCAAGGACAACGGCGCCGTGAAGGTCGCCGAGGGCACCGGCCAGGGCATCTTCCAGGGCACGGCCAGCTACAACGAGCAGAGCAACGAGCCGCTCGCCGAGGCGGGCGACGCGATCGGCTCGCAGTACCAGGCCTACCTGGCGGCCGCCTCCCTCGCCCGCGCCAAAGGCGACTGCGTGCTCGCCTCCGACTACGACCGCAAGGCCCGCGACCTCAAGACGTACTTCAACTCGACCTGGAGCGGCACCGGATCGGGCGCCGACATGGTGCGCGGCTACACCACCGACGGGCGGGCACTGACCGGCTGGGGCAAGGAGAACAGCTGGTTCATGCCGATGAAGCAGATCCTGGCCCCCGGCGCCCGCCGCGAGGCCTATCTCGACTTCATCGACCGGCAGGCCTCCGGCGCGGACCGCCCCACCAACATCGAGGCGCTCACCTACCTGCCGGACACGTTCTTCAGGAACAACCGCAACGAGACCGCGTGGACGTGGATGAAGCACGTCTACGACCGCAAGGACGTCCAGCACGTCAACACCCGCCAGGGCACCAACGGCGACTACCCCGAGGTCTCCTTCACCCTGCTCGGCCAGACCGTCGAGGGACTGCTGGGCGTCACCCCGAACGCCCCCGCCCGCACCCTGACCACGCAGTCACGGCTGCCCGCCGGCATGGACTGGCTGAAGATCGACGACCTGCGGATCGGCCGCAGCGCCTTCTCCCTGCGGCACGACGGCGCGACGCGGTCGACGCTGACCAACGTCTCCGGCGGCCCGTACCGCTGGGAGGCCCGCTTCCCCGGCGCCCACGCCTCGGTCACGGTGGACGGCGTCACCCGCCCCTCGCGGACGAAGGTGGTCGACGGGGCGACGTACACCTACGCCGTGCTGACCGTGCCCGCGGGCCGGACGGTGACCGTCCGGGTGGGCTGAGGCGCGGCGGCCGGGGCCGGGGCCCGGTCAGCGCGCTGCGGATGCCGCGTGCTCCGCGGCTGCCGAGTGTTCGACGATCTCGCCGTCGCGCAGCTCCAGGACCCGGTCCGCCAGGCCCAGCAACTGCGGGTCGTGGGTCGCGACCAGGGCCGTCGTGCCCTCGCTGCGGACGACGGAGCGCAGGAGCTCCATCACCGACAGGCCGGTCTGGGCGTCCAGCTGGCCGGTCGGCTCGTCCGCGATCAGGAGGGCGGGGCGGTTGGCGAGGGCGCGGGCGATGGCGACGCGCTGCTGCTGGCCGCCGGAGAGTTCGTCGGGGCGCTGGGCGGCGTGGTCGCCGAGCCCGACCAGTGCCAGCAGCAGGGCGACCCGCTCCTCGCGCTCCCGCGGGTCGGCCTTGCGCAGCCGCAGCGGTACGCCGACGTTTTCGGCGGCGGTCAGGATGGGGATCAGGCCGAAGGACTGGAAGATGAACCCGATGCGGTCGCGGCGCAGTTCGAGGCGCCCGTCCTCGCCGAGTCCGGTCAGGTCGGTTCCGTCGATGACGACCCGGCCCCGGTCCGGGGAGTCCAGCCCGCCGACCAGGTTGAGCAGGGTGGTCTTCCCGGAGCCGGAGCGCCCCTTGAGGGCGACCAGCTCGCCGCGCGGGATCGTGAACGACACGCCGCGCAGGGCGTGTACGGCCGCTTCCCCGGCGCCGTACGACCGCGCCAGGTCCTCCACCCGGACCATCGGCTCCTCCGCGCGGCGGTCCGGACGGCCGCCCGC
The DNA here is from genome assembly GCF_055602345.1 of Streptomyces sp. NPDC037401. Classification (NCBI taxonomy): domain Bacteria; kingdom Bacillati; phylum Actinomycetota; class Actinomycetes; order Kitasatosporales; family Streptomycetaceae; genus Streptomyces; species Streptomyces sp. NPDC037401. The sequence goes on along the minus strand of NZ_JBVJWO010000033.1, from coordinate 14,040 downwards.
GGCGGCGGTGTCCGCGGGCGTGCTGCTGTGCTCGGTCATGGCTGGCTCCCCCGTGCCTGTTCGCTCGGATCACAGTAGGCAGGGATCTCCCGGCCGGGCAACGGCCGCCGGACGAAAGAGGGACTGACGGGCATTCCGGTTATCGGATTGTATGTTGCTCAGAACGGATCCTTGATAGAAAGCACGTTCCGGGTGGGTCATACACAGAACCGGGCGGGGGACGGGTGTCGGGGTTCATATTTCTGCGTGCGGGCGCGCATCGGCTGCTGCTGGCGGCCGCCCTGCTCGCGGTCCTGCTCACCACGTCCGTGCTCGCGGCGCTCGCCGCGTTCTCGGGCTCCGTGGGCGACGCCGCGCTGCGCGAGACGCTGCGCGGCCGGGCCGCCGCCGACTCGGCGCTCCTGATCAGCGCGGACATCGCGCCGGAGCAGCGGGAGGCCGCGCGGCAAGCCGTCGTGCGCGGCACCCGGGAGAGCTTCGACGGGCTGCCCGTGACCCTGGGAACGCTGGAACGTTCCGGCCCTTACGCCCTGCCGCTCTCGCTGCGCCCCTCCGACGCCCTCTCGGGCGAGCCGGACCTGACCCACCTCGCGGCCCTGGACCGCTCGCGGATCACCCTGGTCTCGGGCACGCTCCCCGGACCGGGCACCGCACCGGCCAGCGGCGCAGTCAACGCGCCGGTGCCCGTGGCCCTGCACGAGAGCGCCGCCCACCTGCTCAAGCTGCGCGTGGGCTCCCGGGTCGCCCTCACCGACCGGATGAGCGGCAAGGCCCTGCCCGTCCTGGTCACCGGCGTGTACAAGCCGGCCCGCACGGCCGATCCGTACTGGCAGCTGGACCCGCTCGCCGGACGCGGGATCCGCCATCTCGTCTTCACCACGTACGGCCCGCTGCTGGCGCACCCGTCCGTCCTCGCCTCCGGCCGGGTCGCCGAGGGCACCACCGGCTGGGTGGCAGCCGCCGACTTCCGCACCGTCACGGCCGACCGGATCGGCTCGCTGCGCACCGCGGCCGCGCGCGGGTCCGCCGCCCTGGACGCGCACCCGCTGTTCGCGAACAAGGCGACGGTGACGACCGCGCTGCCCGAGGTGCTCGACCGCACCGAACGGGCCCTGCTGGTGGCCCGGTCCACGCTGATGATGGTGGCCGTGCAGCTGGTGCTGCTGGCCGCGTACGCCCTGCTGCTGGTGGCCCGCCTGCTCAGTACGGAGCGCTCCGGCGAGACCGCGCTGCTGCGGGCGCGCGGCGCCTCGCGCGGCCGGATCGCCGCCCTCGCCGCGGTGGAGGCGCTGCTGCTGGCCCTCCCGGCCGCGGTGTGCGCCCCGCTGCTGTCGGGCCCGCTGGCCGGCCGGTTCACCCCGCCGTCGCTGGACGGGGGTGCGGCCCTGCAGCTGGGCACCGTGCCGCCGTGGCCCGTGTGGCTGGCCGCGGCAGGCGTCGCGGCCTGTTGCGCGGCAGCGGTCGTCGCACCGGCGCTCGCCGCCGCGGGGGCCGGCATCCGGCTGCGGCGCGGCCGGGCCGCCGCGCTGCCGGCGCCCGTGCGCGCCGGGGCCGACCTCGCGCTCCTGCTGATCGCCGCGGTCGCGTACTGGCAGCTGGACCGGCAGACGGCGGCCTCCGGCGGCGGGGTGCTCAGCGGTGACCGCGAGGGCGGTCTCGGCATCGATCCGCTGCTCGTCGCCGCCCCGGCGCTCGCGCTGCTCGCCGGCACCGTGCTCACGCTGCGTCTGCTGCCGCCCGCGGCCCGGCTCGCGGAGCGGCGCGCGGCCGGCGGCCGCGGGCTGACCACGGCGCTCGCGGGCTGGCAGTTCAGCCGCCGTCCGCTGCGCGGCGCCGCGCCCGTGCTGCTGCTGGTGCTGTCCGTGGCGATGGGCATGCTGGCCATCGGCCAGGGGGCCTCGTGGGACCGGTCCCAGAACGACCAGGCCGACTTCGGCGCGGGCGCGTCGGTGCGCGTACAGGACGGCCGGGTGGGCGGCCCCGCCCAGGGCGCGGCGTACGCCTCCGTGCCCGGCGTGCGTGCGGCCGCTCCCGCGCACCGGGGCGAAGCGGAGCTCACCGGCAGCCGCCGCGCCCCGGTCCTCGTCCTGGACACCGCGAACGCCGCCGACCGCCTGCTGCTGCGCGACGACCTGGCCGGGGAGCCGGCGGACGCCCTGCTCGCCTCGGTCAGGACGCCTCCGGCCACGACCCGGCAGGTGCTGCCGCTGCCGGACGGCGCCCGCCGCCTCTCGTTCGACGTCCGGATCGACGTGGTGCTCCCGCAGCCTCGCCGTCCCGGCCCGCCGGTCTCGGCGGAACTGACCGTGATCGTGACGGACCGCCACGGCATCGCGCACCCGGTCGACGCCGGCCGGGTGCCCGCCGACGGCAAGGTCCACCGGGTGACGGTCGCCCTGGACACGGCGGCCCCGGGCCTACGGGCCGTCCCGGCCGGCCCCCTCGGGGTGACCGGGCTGCGCCTGGCCGCCGACGCGCCCGCCGCCGGGCCCGAGCGGCACCGGCTGACCGTCGGGCGGCTGCTCGTCGCCGGTGCCGGGGGCGCCGCCCGGCCGGTGCCGGTGCCCGCCGCACTGCGCTGGCAGGGCACCGGCACGAACACCGCGCTCGGGGACGCCCCGCCGACCCCGCTGGAACCGGCCGCGTCCGCCGCGGCCCCGCTGACCGTCGTCTACGACACCGGGCGCAGCAGCGGCATCACGGAGCGGTTCACCGTCCGGACCGACGTCGCCCGGCCCGCCGGCCCGGAGCGGATCCCCGCCGTCGCCACCGACGCCTTCCTGCGCAGCGCCGGCGCCGGGCCCGGCCAGAACCTCGACCTGACGGTCGGCGGGCAGCCGCTGAAGGTGACCCTGGTCAAGGCCGTGCGGCAGCTGCCCACGCTGGGTGCGGCGGGCACGGGAAGTACGGGTACGGGCAGCGCCGTTGCCGCGTCCGGAGCCGGGGCGGGCCCCGGGGCGGCCGTCGGGGACGAGGCGGGCAGCGGGCTGCTGCTCGACCTGCCGGCCGTGAACGCCGCGCTGTCCGCCGCGGGCGGTACCCCGCTCGCGCCGACCGAGTGGTGGCTGAGCACCGCCCCCGGCAAGGCCGGCGAGGTCGCCGGTGCGCTGCGGGCCCGCGCCGACAGCGAGCCGGGCCGGGTCCTCGTACGCGACGAGGCCGCCGCCGCGCTGCTCGGCGACCCGCTCGGCCGGGGGCCGCGGGCCGCCCTGCTGGCCGTGGCGGTCGCCGCGGCCGCGCTCGCCGCGGTCGGATTCGCCGTCAGCACCGCCGGATCGCTGCGCGAGCGCTCCGCCGAGATCGCCGTCCTGCGCGCCCTGGGCGCGCCCCGCCGGGGGCTGGCGCGGATGGTGGCCGTCGAGCAGGGCGTGCTGATCGGGATAGGCCTGCTCGCCGGCGCCGGGCTCGGGGCCGTACTGGCGAGGGCGGTGGTGCCGCTGGTGGTGCTGACCTCCAGGGCCGACCGGCCGGTGCCCTGGGTGCTGGTGGAACTCCCCTTGCCGCAGGTCGCCCTGCTCCTGGCGGGCGTCGCGTGCGTGCCGCTCCTCATCACCGCAGCCGTCGCGGCCCGCCGCACCGACCCCGCGGTCACACTCCGTCACCAGGGGGACAGCTGAGATGACTTCCCGCTCCGACCGGACCCGCCGCCCGCGCAGCGTGGCCCCGTGGATCAGGACCCGGCTGCGGGCCGCGCCGGGCGCGGCCGCCGCCTTCGGCGTCCTCGTGCTGATCACGGCCTTCCTGGCCGCCGTGCTCCCGCGGGCCGTCGACGCGTACGAGACCGAGGGGCTGCGCCGCGAGATCACCGGGGCGCCGGCGAACGCCACCGTCCTGGAGCTGGCCGCGCCGCAGCCCGGACTGGAGATCCCGCAGCCCGCCCGGGAGGCGGCGATGCGGCCCGCGGCGCTCGGCGACGTCCACCGCAAGGTGCTGGCCTCGCTGCCGGAGCCGGTGCCCGCGGACCCGGCGGAGTCGGCGTACGGCGCGCAGTCCACCGGGGCGCTGTACGGCACGGACGCCTGGCTGCCCCGCCCCAACGCCCTGCCTCCGCAGTTCACGCTGGCCGCGCAGGCGCAGCTCGGCGCCCACGCGACGGTCCGGGAGGGACGGCTGCCGGCCGTGGCCGGGGAGGTGACCTCGCGGACGCCGCAGGTGGAGGCCGCGGTGTCCGTGCAGACCGCCAGGGACCTGCGCCTGCGGGTCGGTTCGGTGGTCCACCTGGACTCGCCGACGGGGCCGTCCGGGCTGTCCGTGCGGATCACCGGGATCGTCGAACCGCGGCGCCCGCAGGGCAGCTACTGGTCCGCCCAGCCCCTGCTGCGCACGCCCGGCATGGCCGTCATGCCCGCCAAGTCGGGCGTCCCGCCGTCGTACTACTGGGAGGCCGCGCTGCTGCTGGCGCCCGAGGCCGCACCGGCACTGCTGGCCACCGAGGCCCGGGCGCAGGCCAAGCTGTACTGGCGGATCGCCCCCGCGGCAGACCGCCTCGACGCGCGGGACACCGCGGCCCTGGCCGCCCGGATCTCCGCTCTGGAAGGCGGCCCCGGGCTGCTGGAGCTGCGGGCCGTCGCCGGTGACACCGCGACCCTGACGACCGGTCTGGACAAGATCCTCGCCGACCACCTGGCCATGCGGGAGGCCATCGGCCGTCTGGTCGCCGTCGCCGCCGTCGGGATCAGTGCGGTCGCCGCTGTGGTCCTGGCCATGGCCGGCGGACTGGCCGCCGCCCGCCGCCGTACCGAACTGGCCCTGTTGCGCTCGCGCGGCGGCTCCCTCGCCGGCATCGCGGCCCGGCTGCTCGGCGAGACGGCCGTGATCGCCCTGCCCGCCTCGGCCGCCGGGCTCGTGCTCGCCTCGGCCGCCGTCCCGGAGGCCCGGCTGCTGCCCGGGGTGCTCGGCGCCGCTGCCGTCGCCCTGCTCGCCTGCACGGTGCTGCCGGTGCGGGCGGCCGTACGGCACCGCAAGCCCGGGACGCGCGGCGAGCGCGAGGACCTGGTGCGGGCCCGGCCGGGCAGGGGCCGTACGGTCGCCGAACTGACCGTGCTGGTCCTGGCCGTCGCCGCGGTCGTCGCACTGCGCCGCCGCGGTACCGACACGACCGGCGACCTGCTGGTGACCGGCGCTCCGGTGCTGGTCGGGCTGATCGCCGCACTGGTGCTCGTACGGCTGTACCCGCTGCCCCTGCGGTGGGCGGCCCGGCCTGCCGGACGCCTGCGCGGGGCGGTCGGATTCCTGTCGCTGGCCCGTGCCGGGCGCTCCTCGGCGACCGGCGCCCTGCCGGTACTGGCGCTGCTCGTGGCCCTGACGACGGCGGCGTTCGGCGGCTCGGTGCTCGCGGGCATCTCCGACACCCGGGACCGGGCCGCGCTGCTGGCGACCGGCGCGGACGCCGTGGTCGCGGCGCCCGGCGAGGGCGCGCCCCTGCCCGCCGGAGCGGACCGGGCCGTGCTCGGGGTGCCGGGGGTGAGCGGTGCGACGCCGGTGCGGATCGAGCGGATGGCGCAGCTGCTGACCGCGGCATCGGTGCCCGCGGACTCGAAGCGGCTGACGGTGGTCGCGGTCGAGCCGGACGCGTACGCCCGGCTCGCCGGGGAGCTGGGCCTCGGAGCCTTCCCGGCCGACGTGCTGAAGAAGCGCGGCGAGCGCGGGGCGCTCCAGGCGGTCGCCTCGCCCGCCCTTGCCGCGCGGCTCGGCACCGCGCCGCGCCTGATCGGCTCGCTGGGCGGGGAGTTCACGGTACGGATCGCCGCGGTCCGCACGCACACGCCGGCCGCACCCCGGTCGGAGTTCCTGCTCGTCGACGCGGCGGGCCTCAAGCAGCTCGCCCCGACGGCGCTGCTGGTGTCGGGCACGTCGCTGGACGCGCCCGCCCTGCGCGCGGCGGCGCGCGCCGCCGGCGGGAAGCTGTCGGTGCAGGTGCGCAGCGAGGCGCGGGCGGCGCTGACGGACTCGCCGCTCCAGGCGGGCGCCGGACGGATCTACACGGCGGCCGTGGGGGCCGGGGCGGGTTACGCCGTGATCGCGCTCGTGCTGTCCCTGCTGCAGTCGGCGCCGGAACGGGCCACACTGCTGGCGCGGCTGCGCACGATGGGCCTGACCACCCGTCAGGGCCGACAGCTGCTGGGGCTGGAGTCCCTTCCGCAGGCGCTGCTCGCCGCCGGCGGCGGGCTGCTGGTCGGCTGGGCGACCGTAGGGATCCTGGCCCCCGGCATCGACCTGACCAGACTGGCGCTGGCCGCGGCCCCGGGCCTGGTGCCGGTGGAGGGCGTGCTGCTCCAGGCCGACGCCTGGTCGCTGGTGCTGCCCGCGGCGGGCGTCGTGACCCTGGCGGCGGCGGTGGCCGCGGGCCAGGCCTGGTGGGCGGGGCGCCGTGGATCGATCACCGAACTGAGAGCGGGAGACATGCGATGAGCGGGACGAGCGGCGTGAACACGGTGCAGCCGACCCTGACCGAGCTGGAGCAGCGGGTCACGGCTCAGCGGCAGCGGCCGTCGTACGGGCACGACGCGCTGATCGCCTGCGACCGGCTGGTCCGGATCTTCACCACGGACGGCGTGGAGGTGCAGGCGCTCCAGGGGCTGGACCTGCTGGTCCGGGAGGGCGAGCTGATGGCCCTGGTCGGGGCCTCCGGCAGCGGCAAGTCCACGCTGATGAACATCCTCGCGGGGCTGGACGTACCGACCGCCGGGGCCGCGAAGGTCGCGGGCCGGGACCTGCTGACGATGGGCGCGAAGGAGCGGCTCGCGTACCGCCGGGACGTCGTCGGCTTCGTGTGGCAGCAGACCGCCCGCAACCTCCTCCCCTATCTGACGGCGGCTCAGAACGTGGCGCTGCCGATGCAGCTGCGGGGCGGGCGCGGCAACCGCAGGAAGATGGCCGCGCGGGCCCAGGAGCTGCTGGGCGTCCTGGGCGTCGCGGAGTGCGCCGACCGGCGGCCGCAGCAGCTGTCGGGTGGTCAGCAGCAGCGGGTGGCGATCGCCGTGGCCCTCGCCAACTCCCCCGCCGTCCTGCTTGCGGACGAGCCCACGGGCGAGCTGGACTCGGCGACCGGCGAGCAGGTGTTCGCGGCCTTCCGGCGGGCCAACGAGGAACTGGGCACCACGATCGTGATCGTCACGCACGACCAGGCCGTCGCCTCCGAGGTCCGCCGCACGGTCGCGATCCGCGACGGCCGCACGTCCTCGGAGGTGCTGCGCCGCACGGAGGTGGACGCCGAGGGCCAGGAGTCCCTGGTGGCCCGGGAGTACGCGATGCTGGACCGGGCGGGCCGCCTCCAGCTGCCGGCGGAGTACACGGCGGCGCTGGGCATGGAGCAGCGCGTGATGCTGGAGCTGGAGCAGGACCACATCGGGGTGTGGCCCGACGACGAGGGCGGTAGGCAGCCCCTCGCGGACTGACGGGCCCGGGGGGGGGGGGGGGGGGGGGGAGGGGGGGCAGGGGGGGGGGGGTGTGTGGGCGTGAGGCGCGGGGGGGCGGCAGAAGAGGCGGG
>NZ_JBVJWO010000033.1:0-6541 GCF_055602345.1 Streptomyces sp. NPDC037401 | reverse complement strand
CCCGCCCCCCACCGCGCCCCCCCCCCCCCCCCCCCCCCCCTCCCCCCCCCCCCCCCCCCCCCCCCACCCCCCCTCCCCCCACCCCCCCCCTCCCCCCCCCCCCCCCCCCCCCCCCCCCCCCCCCCCGGGGCGCGCGCTATTCGGCGGCCGCGAGGATCCGGAACGCCGACGGGTCCGGGTACGTCGCCTTCTCCGCGCGGAGGACGGCCCGCACCTCCTCGCGGAACTCCGCGTCGAACACGCGGGCCGTCAGCAGCAGCTGGAGCCCGCACGTGGTGGGCTCGAGGAGCGGGCGGGCCATCCGCGCGCCGCCGCCCGTCACGCCCGTGAAGCCCGAGCGGGCCGCCTCGAGCCGTCTCGCCGCCTGCTCCTCGAAGCCGGCGGTCGCGTACCCCACGATCACGGCCAGGTCCGCGAGGAAGCGGCGCGTACCGCGGGCCATCTCCTCGGCGCCCTGGAGGGTCTGGACGGCGCCGCCCGCCACCTTGTAGTCGTCGCCGGTGCGCTGGAGGCCGCGCCCCTCGTACACGGCGAGGGCTTCTTCGAAGAGGCGCCCGGCCTCGTCGACCGCCTTCATCGCCGCCACGAGCTCACTGGTGTTCAGGTCCTGCGTCACGCTGCCTCCCGGTACAGATCTTTGCTGCACAGACCGTAGGAGGGAACGGGTCCGCTATGGAACACCTGTGCAGCACCTCGCTGCACGGGATTCCGTTCGGCTCGCCTCAGCCGCGGGCCGCGAAGGCCTTCGTGAAGGCGAGCGGCTCCTGGAGGATGGACGAGCAAGTGGCGTCCGCCTGGTTCTTCGCCCCGCCCGGGCACTGCTTGTCGCGGGCGCCGGACCACATGGAGAGCCAGGCCAGTCCCTTGCTGCGGGCGAAGGAGACGAGCTGCGTGGCGTCCTCGACGGTGAAGATCTCGCTGGTGACGTCGTTGACGCCGATCATCGGGGTGACCGCGACCTTCTTCCAGGCGGCGGCGTCGGAGAGGCCGAGCACGCCCTTCAGCTGCGCCTGCGTGGCGGTGGCGGCCTGGATGGCGTAACCGCCCATGTCCCCGCTGTAGGCCGGGCCGTAGTCCATCGCCATGATGTTGACGGCGGATATCGCGACGCCGTTCCGCTTGGCGTCGGCGACGAGGTCGATGCCGGGCTGGGTGAGCCCCTCGGGCATCACGGGCAGCGTGAAGGAGACGTCGAGCCCGGGGTGCTTCTTCTGGAGCAGCGCGATGGCCCGGGCGCGGCGGGTGTTGGCGGCGGAGTCGGGGAGCGCCGCGCCCTCGACGTCGAAGTCGACCTTCGTGAGGCCGTACGCGTCGACGACCTTGGCGTAGGCGGCGGCGAGCTCGGCCGCCGAGGTGCAGGCGAGCCCGAGTTCGGAGCCCGCCGCGCCACCGAAGGACACGCGGACGTCCCCGCCCTTGGCGCGCAGGGCGGCGATCTGCGAGGCGACGCGGTCGGCGGTCAGCGCGGTGGTGCCGCCCCAGAGGGGGGTGCAGCCGCCGCCGGAGGTGATGAAGGCGAGGGTGAACTCCTTGACGCCGGTGCGGTCCGCGGTGCCGAGGAGGTCGAAGACCGGGTAGAGCGAGGTGTCGACGTACGGGGCGAAGCCCGCGGACGGGGTCGTGCCGCCGCCCGGGGGGCGGGTCGCCGTCGGTGACGGTTTGGCCGTGGTGGGGGTGGGCTTGGGCGTCGGCTTGGCGGTGGGCTTGACCGTCGGCTTGGCCGTGGGCTTGGCGGTGGCGGTCGGGCGGCCGCCGGGCGTCGGGGCGGTCCCGCCGACGGAGCACTTCTCCTTGTCGATGAGGCATCCGGTGGGGTTGCCGGGGGTGCTCGCGGCGGAGGCGACGAAGCCGACGGTGAGGGAGGCTCCGGCGGCGAGGCCGTCCTGGCTCCAGCGGGGCGGGCGGACGGTGACGTGCCGCCCCGTCACGCTCTGTTCGCCGTTCCACAGGGAGGAGAGCGAGGTGCCGGCCGGCAGGTCGAACTCCAGCGTCCAGTCCTTGAGCGGCTTGTCGCCGCGGTTGGTGATGACGTACTGGCCGGTGTAGCCGGTGCTCCAGCTGCCGGCCCGGGTGAAGGCCGCGCCGACGGACGCGGCCTGCGCGGTGCCGGTGAGAGCGACGGCGGTGGCGCCGACGGCCACGGCAACGGCCAGCGCGCCTGCCGCCTTCGCGGTGCCGCTCGCCCTGCGCCGGTGTGAATTGCTGCCCATGTGCTGCCTGCCTCTGCGGTGCGGGGGTGGGAGACCGGACAGCACGCTAGCGATCACGAAACGGGCAAAACGTTCGTTCGAGCGGCCGGGGCGCCTTCTTGAGGCCGCCTTAAGGCTGGGGTAAGCGGGGGCTCAGCTCGCGGAGCCGCCGCCCTCGTCCCGGCTGATGCCGCCTCAGTATCCCGCCCAGCTGCCCGCCGGGCCCGGGGCCGGGGCGGGGAGGGCCGCGGCGAAGCCGGGGTGGACGGGGGCGCCGCCCGGCGCTCCGGCGGGGGCGGGGACGCAGGGCGGGAGGCCGGCGGAGCGGCCGGAACGGCCCGGAGGGCCAGGGGACGCTTCCTCGATGCGGGCCAGTACGCGGTCGTCGCCGGCGATCCCCGCGACGAGGATCCGGCCGTCCCCGGCGGCGGCCACGGCGCGGGCCTCGTCGTGGCGGCCGCAGCCCAGGTCGGCGGTCATCCGGCCGCCGGCGCCGAAGCCCGGGTCCGGACTCCCGTCCGGCAGGTAGCGGGCCACCGCGGTGTCGCCGCCGCCCAGTCCGGCGACGACGACCGCGCCGTCGGGCCGCAGCGCCAGGTCGTGGACGCGGTCCACGCCGAAGTCTCCCGTCACGCGGCCGCCCGCGCCGAACGCCGGGTCGAGGCGGCCGTCCGGCAGATACCGGGCGAGTGCGACGTCGAGGGCGGAGTGCCCGGCGGCGAGGATCCTGCCGTCGGGCCGTACGGCCACACCGCGCGCGCCGTCCTCACCCGCGAAGGCAGTGGTCACCCGGCCGCCGGTGCCGAATCCGGGGTCCAGCCGGCCGTCCGGCAGATAGCGGGCCAGCGCGAACCGGGAGGCGAAGGCCGGCGCGGTGAAACCGGACCGGCCGGCGAGCACGATCCGCCCGTCGGGCTGGACCGCCACGCCGTACGCCGCCGCGCCGCTGCCCGGGAAGGCGGTGGTCACCCGGCCGCCGGTGCCGAAGGAGGGGTCGGGGCGGCCGTCCGGCAGATAGCGGGCCAGGGCGAAGCCGCCGCCGCTGCGGCCTGCCGCGAGGATCCGCCCGTCCGGCTGCACCACCACCGCGTACGCCTCGGCGGCCCGCTCCCCGCCGAACGCCGTGAGCACCCGGCCGCCGGCGCCGAAGCCGGTGTCGAGCAGGCCGCCGGGGGTGTGACGGGTGAGTGCGAACCGGCAGCAGCCCCGCCCCGGCAGCCCGCTGCGGCCGGCGGTGACGATCGCGCCGTCGGACTGCACGGCCACCCCGTGGGCCACGTCGTCCCCGCCGCCGATGTCGGTGACCACGGCCCCCGCGGCGCCGAAGGCCGGGTCCCGGCTGCCGTCGGCCCGGTAGCGGACCAGTGTGAAGTCGCCCGGACCGCCCGCTGACCAGCCGGTGCCTGCCGCAACGATCCCGCCGTCCGGCTGCACCACCAGGTCCGTGCTCTCCTCGGTGGCGGCCAGGTCGGTGACGACCCGCCCGGCAGTGCCGAAACCGGCGTCCCGTGCGCCGACCGGGGCCTGCGGGGCGGACCGGACCGCGGCGGTGGCCGCCGGGGGCAGCACCAGGGCGCACGCGAGCCCCGCGGCGCTCAGCACGGCGGCTGCCGCGTGCCGCGGTCCCCTGCGGACGGCGGCACGCGGCGGCCGGCCGGACCTGACTGCGGACATGGGGACCCCTTCGCCTCTGCCGGTGACAGCCGACAGCTTCGGACCGGGCGGGCCTTGATCGCCGCAGACCCGGTCCGGATCCCCCTCTCCCGGGCCCGGTTCCACCCGCCCGGGTGAGGCGCACCGGGCCCGCGGGCGCGCCGTGTTGACCCGGAGGGCGCGGGTACGTGCACGCAGGTCCGCGGCTGGACGAGGATGGGGGCATGAGCCCGTTCACCACCCGCATCCTGGACCTGACCACCGGCCGTTCCGAGACGGTGACCGACCTGACCGGCCACTGCGAAGCCTTCCTCGACGAGAACGCCGCCGGACGGGACGGCCTGCTGAACGTCTTCGTCCCGCACGCGACCGCGGGGATCGCGGTCATCGAGACGGGGGCGGGCAGCGACGACGACCTGCTGGCCGCCCTCGGCACGCTGCTGCCCGCCGACGAGCGGTGGCAGCACCGGCACGGCTCCCCCGGCCACGGCCGCGACCACGTGCTGCCCGCCTTCGTGCCCCCGCACGCCACCCTGCCCGTCGTGGGCGGGCGGCTCCAGCTGGGCACCTGGCAGTCCGTCTGCCTCGTGGACACGAACAAGGACAACCCGCGGCGGCAGGTGCGGCTCAGCTTCCTCGGCGGCTGACCCCGGCGGCCGGACCGCCCGTACTGCTCCGCCCGGTTGCCTGCTGCTCCGTCCGAGTCCTCTTTCGCCACCCGTTCGGCCGCAGAACCGAGTCCATGATCATCCTTTCGGTCCGGGCCGGTTCTGATGCTGCCACCGGCCGTGGTGGATCTGGGAGGGCAGCGTGCGATGACACGGGTACGAAGAAGAAGCAAGGTGTGGAGCGCGGTGGCGGCGGCGACGGGGACCCTGCTGGTCGTCGCCGCCGCCCCGGGCCGCGGTGCACAGTCCCCCGACTCGGATGCCGCGCAGGGCAGTCGGGCCGCGCAGGCGCCCGTCACCCTGCTGATCGGGCGGGTCCTGGAGGAAGGCCGCGACGCGTCGTCCGGGCCGTGCGCGGTGGGCACGTTCCGGTCCGGCCTGTGTCCCGGCTGGCGGCAGCAGAAGGTCCTCGCGACGGTGCACGGCGCCGGGGCGCTGCTGCCCGAGCCCTTCCTCGCCCGCACGGCCGGCACGCTGCGGGCGGCCGGGCTGCCCACGGACTCCGGCGGGCCGCTGGAGATCGCGCTCGACCGGCCCGGACTGCTGGGCGACGTGACCGTGCACGACGGCCACGGACGCCGTCTCGGGGGCGAGTTGAGCCCGGACCGCCGCCGGTGGCTGAACACCGAGCCGCTGCGGGCCGGTGAGACGTACACCGTGCACGTGGACGCCGAGAACGCCGCCGGCAGCCCGGTGGGCGTGACGCTCGCCTTCACCACCGCTCCGGCCTCCGCCGGGGACCGGCTCACCGCCGTCTTCGGCCCCCGGTCGGGGACGTACGGGGCCGGCCAGATCGTCACGGCCGCGCTGAGCCACCCGGTGCCCGCCGCCGACCGCGACGCCAGGGCCCGGGTGGAGCGGGCCCTCCAGGTCACCTCGGAGCCGGCCGTCGAGGGCGCCTGGCACTGGGTCGACGCGCAGACCCTGCACTACCGGCCGCGTACGTACTGGACGCCCCACACCGTGATCCGGGTGCGCAGCGGACTCGACGGGGTCGAGGTCGGCGACGGCCTGCTCGGCGGCCCCTCCGACGCGCTGAACCTCTCCATCGCCGACCAGGTCGAGGCGGTCACCGACTCCGCCGCGCACCGGATGACCGTACGGCGCAACGGCCGCGTGCTGCGGACCATCCCCGTCACCACCGGCAAGGCCGGCTTCCTGACCCGCAGCGGCATCAAGGTCGTCCTGCGCAAGGAGGCCAAGGTGCGGATGCGCGGGGACTCCGTCGGCATCAAGCGCGGCACCCGGGAGTTCTACGACCTGCGCGTCAACTGGGCCACGCGGGTGACGTGGAGCGGCGAGTACGTGCACGCCGCGCCCTGGTCGGTCGCGGCGCAGGGCGAGGAGAACGTCAGCCACGGGTGCACGGGCATGAGCACGGCCGACGCGGCGTGGTTCTACCGCACGGTCCGCGAGGGCGACATCGTCGAGGTCGTCAACAGCGGCGGTGAGCGCATGGCGCCGTTCGGCAACGGCTACGGAGACTGGAACCTCGACTGGCGGGCCTGGCTGGCCGGCAGCGCCCTCTCCGGAGGGGGCGAACCGCCCGGGGACCACGGCGGGTCCACCGTCTCCCGACTCCACCCGACGGCCTGACCCGCTCGGCCGGATGGCGGTGGGCCCGCCCTCGACCGGGTCAATGCAGGGCACGCGGGGCCCTGCGGGGTTTCATCGTCGCTGTCCGTCCGAGCCCCTACACGGGAGTCGAACCATGCGTATCCGAACCTCCATCGCCGCTCTGGCCCTGGCCGCCGCGGGAATCCTCGGCGCCACGGGGACCGCCGTCGCCGACGCCGACGCCAAGGGAGTCGCCGTCGGGTCCCCCGGCCTGCTGTCGGGCAACGTGGTCCAGGTACCGATCCACATCCCGATCAACGTCTGCGGCAACTCGATCAACATCATCGGTCTGCTCAACCCGACCGTCGGCAACGTCTGCATCAACCACTGAACGACGGTGGGGCCGGGGGGGTGGGGGCCCCGGGTACCCGCCTCTCTCCGGACCAGGGAAAACACCACCAAACCCCCAGCCGT
>NZ_JBVJWO010000032.1:57154-89913 GCF_055602345.1 Streptomyces sp. NPDC037401 | reverse complement strand
CCCCCCCCCCCCCCCCCCCCCCCCCCCCCCCCCCCCCCCCCCCCCCCCCCCCCCCCCCCCCCCCCCCCCCCCCCCCCCCCCCCCCCCCCCCCGCGGGGGGGGGAAGGGCCCCTGAACGGATCGGCGGTCAGGGCCGCTTGAAGACCGCCACCGTCCGCGCGGGCACGGTGAACGTGCCGGTCGCCGCGTCGTACGCGGACTGCCGGACCGTCGCGTCGGCGCCCGCGGCCTGGACCGGGTGGAGGCCGTAGCCGCGGTCGGCCAGGGAGGCGATCCGCTGGCGCTGGGACTCCGGGGTGGCGTTGAAGACGACGACGAGGTCCTCGCCGAGCGTCATCGTTACCACGCCCGGGGTCTCCGCGGTGCCGGAGAGCGGGAAGGCCAGGTTCTTCTGGACGTCCGCGGCCGTGGTGAGGCCGAACGCCGGTTCCGTGGTGCGGATCTTCAGCAGGTCCCGGTAGGCGGAGGAGGCCCCGGTGATCTCCGGGCAGGACGGCGGGGCGGCGGTCAGGAGCGGCTTGGCGTACGGCCACTTCGCCCGGTTGTCGGCGGCCGGCGGCAGGCCGCGGCCGAAGCCGTTGCCTTCGCGGCAGTCCCAGTGGATGGCGTTGAACCAGTCGCCGCTGTCGTAGGAGTTGCGGTCCAGGGACTTGGAGCGGAGCAGGTCGGTGCCGGCCTGGCTGAGGGACGGGCCCTGGGAGAGGGCGGCCGTGGCCATCGCGAGGACCTGCATCCTGGCCTTGGCTGCGGCCGGGGTGCCCGCCGGGAGCTTGTACGTCAGGGCGTCGTAGAGGGATTCGTTGTCGTGGGCGTCCGCGTAGGCGAGGGCGTCGCCGGGTGCGGCGGCGTAGCCGGCGGGCGAGCCGTTGTAGTCCACCTCGGAGCCCTTGACCGTACGGCCGGCGGTGTCCGTGAAGGAGTACGCGGCGAGGTTGCCGGACAGGCCGACCTTGAGCAGGTCCTGCGCGTGGAGCAGGCGGGACTTCTGCTGCTCGGGGGTGCCGTTGGCCGGCGAGGTGTTGGGGTCGGTGAACAGGCCGGAGGCGAAGCCCTGCACGCGCGGGTCCTCGTCGAAGGGGCCGCCGCCGCGGACGGCGTCGCGGGCCCGGTCGGAGAACGTCGCGATGCCGGTGCCGGCCATGTTCTCCTGGGTGGCCTGGACGAACCGGGCGTCGTCGGCGACCTCGCCGAAGTTCCAGCCCTCGCCGTAGAGGACGATCTCCTTCCCGTCGACCCCGTCCCTGGCGGGCGTCAGGGCGTCGAGGGCCTTGCGCACGGCGAGGATGTTGGCCTTGGGGTGGTGGCCCATCAGGTCGAAGCGGAAGCCGTCGACCTTGTACTCGCGGGCCCAGGTGACGACCGAGTCGACGACCAGGCGGCCCATCATCGCGTTCTCGGGCGCGGTGTTGGCGCAGCAGGTGGAGGTGGCCACCGTGCCGTCGGCGAGCAGCCGCTGGTAGTAGCCGGGGACGACGCGGTCGAGTACGGACTTCTCGTCCTGGCCGGCGGCGACGGTGTGGTTGTAGACGACGTCCATGACCGTGCGCAGGCCCGCCTTGTTCAGGGACTGGACCATGCGGCGGAACTCGGGCGTGCGGGCGGTGCCTTCGGGGTCTGAGGCGTACGAGCCTTCGGGGACGGTGTAGTGCAGCGGGTCGTAGCCCCAGTTGAAGGCGTCCTTGGCGGCGGCCTTGGCCACGCAGGCCTGCTGCTCCTCCGAGTCGGGGGCGTGGGCGGCGAGGTCGCAGTCGGGCTCGGTGCGGTCGGCCGGCTTCTCGGGGATGGTGCCGATGTCGAAGGCCGGCAGGAGGTGGACGTAGGAGGTGCCGGAGGCGGCCAGCTCGCTCAGGTGCTTCATGCCCGCCGAGTCGGTGTCCGTGAAGGCCAGGTAGCCGCCGGGGTGCTTGCTGGTGCGGTCCGCGACGGAGAAGTCGCGGATGTGGAGCTCCTGGACCTGGGCCTGCTGCATGCCGGCCGCGGCGGGCTTCTTCAGGGTGCGCCAGCCTGCGGGCGCGAGCGCCGGGTCCTTGAGGTCGACGGCGAGGCTGCGGGCGGAGTCGGTGGTCAGGGCCGTGGAGTACGGGTCGGTGACCAGGTTGGTGACCAGCTGCCGGACGGTGGGCGCCCACACGGTGACGGCGTACCGGTACGGCTTGCCCTTCCAGGAGCGGGGGCCGGCTGCCGACCAGACGCCGGTGGCTTCGTCGCGGCGCATGGGGAGCGTACGACCGTCCAGTTCGAGCGCGACCCGCTGGGCCGTGGGCGCCCAGACGGAGAGCTTCACTCCGGAGGGGGTGAACACCGGGCCCAGCGGGGCGTCGGTGGCGTACAGGTCGTCCAGGACGCCGGCGAGCTGGACTCCGGTCGCGGCGAGGACGGCGCCGTTGGCGGCACGGGCGCTCGCGACGAGCTGGCCGCGCAGGGACTCCCGGACGCGGCCCCGGTCGCGGGGGTCGACGGTGTGGGCGGCGTACCCGGCGAGGTGCGGGAACTTCGCCTTCTGGGCGTCGGTGAGGGCCGACTTCGTCAGGCGGATCCAGGCGGCGGAGCCGGTGAGGGCGCCGTTCTCGGCCTTGACCGAGCCGTCGCGGGAGGCGAGCAGCTGGACGGAGGCGGCGGCCTCGGGGGCGTTCCAGGCGAGGGTGTCGCGGTCGATCCAGACCGCCTGCGCCTTGGTGAGGTCGAGGGCGGCGGCGGAGCCGGCGGGCTGGGGCAGGAGGTACTTCTCCCTGCCGCCGAGCATCCAGACCTCGTGGCCGGAGGCCTTCAGGTCGAGGGACTGGTCGCTGGGCAGGTCCTTCTCGTCGCCCTTGTGGAGGATGTAGCTGAGCGAGGTGGCGCCTGCCGCGAGCGGGACCTCGTACACGGCTCCGTAGGCGTCGTGCCGGACGGGCATGAGGGGCTTGGACCAGTCGGTGGGGTTCGCCGCGCCGGTCCAGGTGTGCAGGCCCCAGCCGTCGTAGGCGCTGTCGGCGCGCTTGTAGTGGAGGACGGCCTTGGCGGTGTCCTGCGGCGGGTACGAGGGCCGCTGGGTGCGGGCGGCCTCCTTGCCCTGCTCGAGCCAGATCTCGCCGGTCTTCGTGACGTCGATCGTGCGGTCGGCGGCTACGTCCTTGTTGCCGTCCTTGTCGATGACCAGGTAGCCGACGGAGGTGGCGCCGGGCTTGAGGCGGACGTAGGCGAAGGCGCCGTAGGCGTCGCGGCCGGTGAATCCGTGCCCGGCCGGCCAGGGGGTGGACTCGCCGTCGGCGATGTCGCCCCAGGCGTAGAGGCGCCAGTCGGTGTAGTCGCCGTCGGGGCGGTTGTAGTGGACGATCGCGTAGTCGCGCTGGGTGGCGGTGGGGACCTCCTTCGGCGGGACCTGGCCGGCGACGGACGCGGCGAGGGCGCTCGCGGTGCGGCCGGAGGCGTCGACGGCGACGGCCTTGTAGCGCAGCGGCGTGCCCTGTGACGCCGTAATGTGCTGTGTCACCTTGTACGGTGCGTGGTCCGCGGAGCCGAGGACCTTCCAGGGGCCGTTGCCCGTCTGGGCGGCGAACACGACCCGGTTGAGGCCTCCCCCGGTGACCTGGGCGGAGAGCTCGACGGTGCCGGTGGCGCCGGGCGCCGGGGCCTTGAGGGTGAGCTCGGGTGCGCTGCCGGGTGCGGCGAGGGGGTCCTCGGCCTTGAGGACGAGGGAGCCCAGCGCGGGCACGGTGACGGTCAGCCTGCCGTCGGCGGCGGAGCGGACCGTGCCGGAACCGCCGTACAGGGTGCGGAAGTCGGTCTCCGCCGCGCTGTCCACGGGGATCTCCACGGTCTTGGGGGCCGTGGAGTTGTTGACCGCGACGAGGTACTCGGCGCCGGCGTAGGCGTCGGTGCGGGTGAAGGCGTAGACCGCGTCGCCGCCGCCCGTGGCACTGCGCTCGGTCTGGATGCCGTTGCGGAGCGCCGGGTGGGCCTTGGTGAGCTTCGCCAGCCCGGCGATCTGCCGGTAGAGCGGGTGCTGCGGGTCGTACGCGTCGCTCGCGTGGGTGCGGGCGGTGCCGAGCTGGTCGTCGTCGAGGTAGTCGGCGGTCTTCGAGGCGAAGAGGGTCTGGCGGGAGTCCTTGTCGCCGCCGGCACCGGTGAAGCCCTGCTCGTCGCCGTAGTAGACGACCGGGTTGCCGCGGGAGAGGAACATGAGTTCGTTGGCGAGGCGGTAGCGGTCCAGCAGCTCCGCCTCACCGGCCCCCGGCCGGTCCTGCTTCAGGAAGGTGCCGAAGCGGCCCATGTCGTGGTTGCCGAGGAAGGTCACCTGCTCGTAGGCGTTGGCCTTGTCGGTGGTGTACCGGTAGTCGTCGGCGAAGACGGAGGCCAGCCGGCCGGCCGGGCCGCCCTGGGAGGCGTAGCTGCGGATGGCGTCCTGGAGCGGGAAGTCGAGGGTGGAGTCGAGCCGGCCCCGGGTGACGTACGGGGAGGTGACCGCGGTGTCGGCGGAGTACACCTCGCCGAACATGAAGAAGTCCGGGCGGCCGCGCTGCGCGGCGTACGTGTCGAGGGCGGTGGCCCACTGGGTCCAGAACTCGGTGTTGACGTGCTTGACCGTGTCGATCCGGAAGCCGTCGATCTTGAAGTCGCGGACCCACTTCTTGTAGATCTCGGCCATGCCGCTGACGACCTCGGGGCGCTCGGTCCACAGGTCGTCGAGGCCGACGAAGTCGCCCTGGTCGGAGGACTCGCCCGCGAAGGTGGAGTCGCCGCGGTTGTGGTACATCGAGGGGTCGTTGAGCCAGGCCGGGACCTTGAGGTCCTTCTTCTCCTCGGGCACCACGGGGGTGCGCGGGAAGGACTGCTGCGAGACCCCGGGGAACCGGCCCTTACCGGCGGCCGCGCCCGCAGCGGGGCCGGCGTAGTCGGCGTCGTCGAAGGGCACCCCGTCCTTGGTCAGGTACGGGAACGCCCCCTTGGAGAGGTACTGGTACGACTTCTCCTTGTAGTCGACGACGTCCGCGGTGTGGTTGGTGATGACGTCGAAGAAGACCTTCATGCCCTTGGCGTGGGCCTTGTCGATCAGCCGCGACAGGTCGGCGTTGCTGCCGAAGTGCGGGTCGACCTGGGTGAAGTCGGTGATCCAGTAGCCGTGGTAGCCCGCCGAGGCGTCCTTGCCGGTGCCCTGGACCGGCTGGTTCTTGAAGATCGGCGCCAGCCAGATCGCCGTGGTGCCCAGGCCCTTGATGTAGTCGAGCCGGTCGGTCAGGCCCTTGAGGTCGCCGCCCTGGTAGAAGCCCTTGTCCTCGGGGTCGAGGCCGGTCTCCGTCCGGCTGCCGGTCAGTCCGCCGCGGTCGTTGCCCGGGTCGCCGTTGGCGAACCGGTCCGGGAGGACGAAGTAGAACTGCTCGCGGGTCAGGTCGTGCCGGGCGGGCTGCGCCGCCAGTTTCGCGTCCGAGGGCGGAGCGGGCGGCTCGGCCTGGGCCGTCGCCGGGGCGGCGGGCGCGAGCGTCACGGCGAGGGCCGCGGCGACGCTGCCGGCCACGGTGCGCAGGGCAGGGCGTATCAAGGGAGGGTCTCCTTGAAGCAGGGCGGGTGTTGCCGGATGAGGGCCGCCCGGCGGTGGCGGGAAGGTGGTGCCGGGCGGCCCTGGTCGGGGGGTGCGGGCGGTCAGCTGCGCCAGGTGTCGGTCAGCGTGATCCGGCCGCTCGCGGGGACGGTGGCGGTCCGGTTGGCGCCGCTCTCCCACGTGACGTTCCCGGCGGCGTCCTTGCGGATGTACTTGTAGGCGAAGGACGTGCCGGCGGGCAGGGTGACGTCGAGCTTCCAGACCGGGTAGGAAGCCGGGTCGAGCTTGAGGGCGGCCGCGGCGTTCCAGTTGCCGAGGGCGGACTGGTCGCCGGTGACGTAGATGTTCTGGCCGGGGACCGTGGTGGCGTTGACCTGGAAGGAGGCCCCGGAGGTGACCGGGGTGCCGCCGCCGCAGGTACGGGCGTTCACGTGCAGCGCGACGGCCGTGCCGGCGGGGACGGTGGCCGTGAACCGGCCGGCGGAGTCGACCGTGACGGTGCTCCCGCTCTGCACGTCGCAGTACGCGCCGGCCGGCAGGGAGGTCTGGAAGGTGCGGCTGAGCGCGGAGCCCTCGTGGTTGAGGGCGACGTACGCCTTGGTGCCGCGCCCGAAGGCGATCTGGTCCCCGCCGTTGTCCCACCAGTTCACGACGCCCTGACCGCGCGCCGCGTTCCGGAAGGCCACCATCGAGGAGATCTCGCGCCAGGCGTGCTGGCACTTCCACCCGTCGGTGTAGCAGGCATTGACCGTGCCGCCGTTGGGGGGACCGGCGTCCTTGTCGCTCCACTCGTAGCCGGAGTGGACGTCCGGAGAGCCGTACGGCCAGGCCAGCATGAAGACACTGGCGAGCGTGTAGGCGGAGCCGGACTTGTAGTTGAGGGTGTCTCCGACGCGCTCGGTGTCGTGGTTGTCGACGAAGACGGCGGACTGGCCGCTGGGCATGTGGCCCCAGGCCTCGCCGAAGTTCTTCAGGTAGGCGAGGTTCTCGTTCTGGAAGACCCGCTTGAGGTCGCGGGCGTAGCGGAACTCCTGGACGTCGCCGCTGCCGAGGTACTCGCTCGGGGAGACGGCCTCGCCGGCGCCGTGGATCGCCTCGTGCTTCCAGTACGCGCCGGGGTTGGTCAGCCGCGACTTGATGTTCGCGAGGTCGGCGGCCGGCATGTGCTTGGCCGCGTCGATCCGGAAGCCGTCGACGCCGAGCGAGAGCAGGTCGTTCAGGTAGCCCGCGATCCGGCCGCGGACGTAGTCCTCGCCGGTGTCGAGGTCGGCGAGCTCGACGAGCTCGCAGTTCTGGACGTTCGCCCGGTCCTGGTAGTTGGTGATGACCGCACGGCAGTCGTCCATGTCGGCACCGGAGTAGGTGCCGGGGTAGTTGTACTTCTGGTACGCGGAGCCGCCGGTGCCGGTGCCGTCCCCGGCCGCCATGTGGTTGATGACGGAGTCGGCGACGACCTTGACCCCGGCCGCGTGGCAGGTGTCGACCATGTTCTTGAAGGCGGTGCGGTCGCCCAGCCGTCCGGCGATCTTGTAGCTGACGGGCTGGTACGAGGTCCACCACTGGCTGCCCTGGATGTGCTCCTGGGGCGGCGAGACCTGGACGTAGCCGTAGCCGGCCGGGCCGAGGGTGTCCGTACAGGCCCGGGCCACCGAGGCGAACTTCCACTCGAAGAGGACGGCGGTGACGTCCTTGTCGCCGGGCGGCGCGGCGGACGCCTGCGGCGCCTGGAGGGTGAGGGCGGCTGCCGCGAGTGCGACGGCCGCGCCCACGGCTCTGCGGGTACGTGCGGGCATGGGGGTTTCCTCCTGGCGTAGAGGGGCCTCGTGCGGCAACGCGCCGTGCCCGCAAGGCCGGGAAGTGATCTGCAAGGTGACTGAAAGTTCTTGCGGTCGAGACGGTACGAGTCACCAGAACGGGCGTCAACCCTTTGGACACACCTTCGACACCTGCCAGAAATCCAGCATCTTTTCAGCCGCAACAACTTACGCAAGAGATTGCAGCGATGTTACGTTCAACCCGCTCCCGGCCCGGCCGGACGGGGACCCTCCCCGGGTCCTACGCGCCCGGACGGCCGGGCCGGGACGCCTCCCCCTCCGAGGCGCCCCTCCCCCGCCGCCACGCCTTCGGTGACGTCCCGCCTAGCGCGGCGCCTGGGCCGTCGATCCCCGTACGACCAGCTCCGGCTGGAAGACGAACTCCGTGCGCTCCACGGGATTGCCGCCCACGGCCTCCAGCAGGGCGCCGACGGCCGCCGTGGCCATCGCCCGCACCGGCTGCCGGACCGTCGTCAGCGGCGGATCCGTGAACGCGATGAGCGGCGAGTCGTCGAAGCCGACCACCGAGACGTCCTGCGGCACCCGCAGCCCGCGCTCGCGCGCCGCCCGGATCACGCCGAGGGCCATCGGGTCGCTGCCGCACACGATGCCGGTGCAGCCCCGGTCCAGCAGGGCGCCGCCGGCCGCATGACCGCCCTCGACGGTGAACAGGGTGCGCTGGATGCGCTGTT
Source organism: Streptomyces sp. NPDC037401 (assembly GCF_055602345.1). Taxonomy (NCBI): domain Bacteria; kingdom Bacillati; phylum Actinomycetota; class Actinomycetes; order Kitasatosporales; family Streptomycetaceae; genus Streptomyces; species Streptomyces sp. NPDC037401. Next base: position 81,889 of record NZ_JBVJWO010000032.1, on the reverse strand, counting down.
CGGCGGTGTCCCGGTCGATGCCCTGGATCTCCGCGAGGGCGGCGGTGAAGCCCTCCGCCTTGCGCGCGGAGGGGACGTAGCGCGTCGGACCGATCGCGAGCCCGATGCGTTCGTGGCCCAGCTCGGCGAGGTGCCGTACCGCCATCGTGGCGGCCGCCCGGTCGTCCGGGGAGACGAAGGGCGCGCTGATCCGTTCGTTGTAGCCGTTGATCAGGACGAACGGCGTGCCGCGTGCCGCCAGCCGCAGGTAGCGGGCCGGGTCGGCGCTCGCGTCCGCGTGCAGCCCCGACAGGAACACGATGCCGGTGACGCCGCGCTCCTCCAGCTGCTCCACCAGCTCGTCCTCGGTGGCACCGCCCGGGGTCTGCGTGCACAGCACCGGGGTGTAGCCGTGCCCGGCCAGCGCCTGCTCGATGACCTGCGCGAAGGCCGGGAAGATCGGGTTGGTCAGCTCCGGGATGAGCAGCCCGACCAGGCCGTTGCTCTTGCGGCGCAGCCGGACGGGCCGCTCGTAGCCGAGGACGTCGAGCGCGGCCAGCACCTTGTGGCGGGTGGCCGCTGCGACCCCCGCCTTCCCGTTGAGCACGCGGCTCACGGTCGCCTCGCTGACCTGGGCCTGCTCGGCGATGTCCGCGAGCCGCGGGGCCGCCGGATCGGCGGCCCGCGGCAGGGGGACCGTCACACCGCCCACCAGGCGGCGCTGTCGGCCGGGAGCTCCACGTCCGCACCGGCGGGCACGGGCTCGGCGCTGGCCAGCAGCAGCGTTCCGGGCAGCGGGAACTTCACCGGCGAGCCGGTGGTGTTCACGGTGCAGACGAAGGCACTGCCGTCGGCGCCCGTGCGGCGGAAGGCGAGCGCGCCCTCGGGCGCGGGCAGCCAGGCCACGTCCTCGCCGGCGCCGAGCGCCGGGTGCGAGCGGCGCACGGCGAGCGCGCCGCGGTACAGCTCCAGCATCGAGTCCGGGTCGCCGGTCTGCGCCTCGACGCTCAGCGCGGCCCAGGAGTCGGGCTGCGGCAGCCAGCTGGGGCCGCCCGCGACCGGGCCGAAGCCGTACGGGGCCTCCTGGCCGGACCACGGGATCGGCACGCGGCAGCCGTCGCGGAACCCGTCCTGTCCGGCGGCGCGGAAGAACGACGGGTCCTGGCGCACCTCGTCGGGCAGGTCGGTCACGTCGGGCAGGCCGAGCTCCTCGCCCTGGTAGACGTACGCGGAGCCGGGCAGCGCGAGCATCAGCACGGTGGCGGCGCGGGCGCGGCGCAGGCCGAGCTCGCGGTCGCCCTGTTCGCGCAGCTGGGTGCCCAGACCCGCCGGGTTCGCGAAGCGGGTGGCGTGCCGGGTGACGTCGTGGTTGGACAGCACCCAGGTGGTGGGGGCGCCGACGGGGCGCATCGCGGCGAGCGAGCCGTCGATGACCTCGCGCAGCTCCGCCGCGTCCCAGGCCGACGTCAGGTACTGGAAGTTGAAGGCCTGGTGCATCTCGTCGGGCCGCACGTAGAGGGCGGTGCGCTCCACGGTCGGCGTCCAGGCCTCGGCGACCAGGATGCGGTCGCCCTCGTACTCGTCGAGGATCCGCCGCCAGGAGCGGTAGACCGCGTGCACGCCGTCCTGGTCGAAGAACGGCATGACGTCGTTGCCGAGCAGCTTGAGCTGGTCCTTCGACCCGAGGTCGGGCAGGCCGGGGGCCTTGACCAGGCCGTGGGCCACGTCAACGCGGAAGCCGTCGGCGCCGAGGTCCAGCCAGAACCGCAGGATCGAGCGGAACTCGTCCTGGACGGCCGGGTGCTCCCAGTTGAAGTCGGGCTGCTCGGGCGCGAAGAGGTGCAGGTACCATTCGCCGTCCTCGACACGCGTCCAGGCGGGTCCGCCGAAGATGGACTCCCAGTCGTTGGGCGGCAGTTCGCCGTTCTCGCCCTTGCCGGGGCGGAAGTGGAAGCGCTCGCGGAGCCGGGAGCCGGCGCCCTCGCGCAGGGCCTGCTTGAACCAGTCGTGCTGGTCGGAACAGTGGTTCGGGACGAGGTCGACGATGATGCGCAGGCCCAGGGCGTGTGCCTCGCGGATCAGCGCGTCGGCGTCGTGCAGGGTGCCGAACATGGGGTCGATGGCCCGGTAGTCGGCGACGTCGTACCCCGCGTCGGCCTGCGGGGATGCGTAGAACGGGCTCAGCCAGACGGCGTCGACGCCGAGCTCCTTGAGGTACGGCAGCCGGGTGCGGACGCCCTCGAGGTCCCCCATGCCGTCACCGTTGCTGTCGGCGAAGCTGCGCGGATAGACCTGGTAGATCACCGCGTCTCTCCACCAGCCCGTGTGCGTGCCGGTGGTGCCGGTGGTCGGGGCGGCCGGAGCAGCGAGGTGCTGGGTCATGTCGTCCTTGAAAGAGTGGTGGTCGGGTGGGGACCGGCGGGCGCCGGGTGGTCAGCCCTTGGTGGCGCCCGCGGTCATGCCCGCGACGAGATGCCGCTGGGCGAAGATGAAGAACGCGGCGGCGGGGATCGCGATGAGGACGGAAGCGGCCGTCATCGGGCCCCAGTTGGCCGTGTACTGGGTGACGAAGGTCTGGAGTCCTCCGGCGAGGGTCAGGTTCTCCTCGCCGACCATGAAGGCGGAGGCGTACGCGACCTCGCCCCAGGCGGTGATGAAGGAGTAGAACCCCGTGACCGCGAGGCCGGGCTTGGCCAGCGGGAGGATCAGCCGCCAGAACGTGCCGAAGGGGTTGAGCCCGTCGACCCGGCCGGACTCGTCGATCTCGACCGGGATGGTGTCGAAGAAGCCCTTCATCATCCAGGCGCAGAACGGCACGGCGATGGTGAGGTACGTGATGATCAGGCCGACCGGCTGGTTGAGCAGCCCCAGCTGTCCCATGAGGTTGTAGAGCGGGACGATGAGGATGGCCATCGGGAACATCTGCGTGATGAGCAGGGTCCACATCAGCGGGCGCATGCCGGGGAACTTGAACCGGCTGACGGCGTAGCCGGTGGTCGCGGCGATGAAGACGCCGAGCACGGTGGTGATGCCCGCGACCAGGACGGAGTTGCCGAACCACGTGAAGAAGTTCGTCGACTCGACCAGGTACCGGTAGTTGTCGAGGGTCGGGTTCTTGACGAAGTCCGTGGTGATGGCGTCCTTGGCGGGCTTGAGCGAGGTCAGCAGGACCCACAGCACCGGGAAGACGGCGATCAGGGACGCGACGGCCAGGGTTCCGTGCAGCGCGGTGGAGGCGAGCGGGGAGCGCTCGCCCCGCTTGCGCACGCGCGGCGCGGGGGCCTGGGCGGGGGTGGTCTCGGCAGTGGTCACGGTCACCACACCTCTCCCTGCTTGCGCAGCGAACGCCGGTAGACCAGCGCGAAGATCATGAGCAGCGCGAGGATCAGCACGCCCCAGGTGGCGGAGCCGGCGAAGTCGCGCGGGGACTCCACGAAGGCCTCGCGGAAGGCCTGGGTCACCAGGATCTCGGTGGCGTCGCCGGGGCCGCCCCGGGTGAGCAGGAAGATCACCGGGAACATGTTGAAGGTCCAGATGGTGGAGAGCAGGATCACGGTCATGCTCACCGTGCGCAGTCCGGGCAGGGTGATGTACCGGAAGCGCTGCCAGGCGCTCGCGCCGTCCATCTCGGCGGCCTCGTACAGCTCGCCGGAGATCGACTGGAGCCCGCCGAGCAGGGCGACCATCATGAAGGGGACGCCGAGCCAGACGTTGACGGCGATGACGGAGACCTTGGCCCAGGTCGGGTCGTCGAGCCACGGAACGGCCGCGATGCCGCCGCCTTCGAGCAGCTTGTTCAGGATGCCGTTGTCGCGGTTGAACAGGAAGCGCCAGGCGAAGACGGACACGAAGCCGGGGACGGCCCAGGGCAGGATGAGGGCCATCCGGTAGAAGGACCGGCCGCGGAAGGTCCGGTTGAGCATGTTCGCGAGGACGAGTCCGAGCGTGAACGTCACGGACACGCAGGCGACGGTCCAGATGACGGTCCACACCAGCCGCTGGAGGAACACCGGGTCGCTGAGCACGGCCGTGTAGTTGTCGAGGCCGACGAACTGGTACGTCGCCTCGATCTCGTTGACGCCGATGGTGCGGGCGACGTTGCGCTCGTTGGCGTCGGTCAGCGACAGGTAGATGCCGCGGACGAGCGGCCAGCCGATGATCACCCCGAGGACGAGGATGACGGGGGCCACCATGGCCCACGCGTACCAGTGCTTCGCGAGGACCTGCCGCAGGCCCGGCTTGCTGCCGGGCGTGGTGGCGGGCCTGCTGCCGGTCCTGCGGCTCCGGCCGCGGGCGAGGTCTTCCTCGCCCGCGGCCTTCGCCACCGACTGGCTGGTGTGAGCAGCCATGGTCGTGTTACTTCCAGCCCTTGAGGATCTTGCGGAACTCGGCGCCGGCGGCCTTGGCCGCGTCCTCCGGGCTCGACGCACCGGTGACGGCCTTGGTGTATTCGACCTGGAGCGGGGCGAACAGGCTGCCGTTCTCCGGGATCCAGGCGCGCTCGACGGCCTTGTCCACGGCGGGCTTGAAGAACTGGACCATCTCGTTGTTCTTCACGTCCGGCAGTTCGTAGGCGGCGGTGCGCGTCGGGAGCAGGCTGAGCTCCTTGGCGGACTGGGCCTGGACGTCCTGCGAGGTCATGTAGTCGACGAAGGCGTGCGCGGCGTCGCGGTTCTTGGAACCGGCGTAGACGGCGAGGTCGTGGCCGCCCTGCGGGGCGCCCTGGCCGGCCGAGCCGGCGGGGACGGCCGCGATGCCCAGGTTGGCCTTGTCCTTGAACTCGTCGCCGGCGTAGGCGTCCGCGACGGCCCACGGGCCGTTGATCATCATGGCGACCTTGCCCGACTTGAAGGCGGTCTGCATGTTGTTCCAGCCGTCGGTCGCGTTGGTGATCGCGGCACCGGAGGTGACCAGGTCGCGGGCGGCCTTGAAGGCCTTCACGCCGGCCGGGGAGTCGACGGTGACGGTCTTGTTCTTGGCGTCGACCAGGTCGCCGCCCTCGCCGTAGATGAGCGGCAGGAACCAGTAGGAGTCGTCGCCGCGCAGGTACAGGCCGGCCTTGCCGGTCTTCTTCTTGATGGCGGCGGCGGCCGTCTTCAGCTCGGCCAGGGACTTCGGGGCCTCGACGCCGGCGTCCTTGAGGATCTTCTTGTTGTAGAAGAGGCCCATGGTGTCGATGACCTGCGGGACGGCGTAGGTGGCGCCGTCGTACTTGCCGGAGGCGGCGGCCTGCGGCAGGAAGTCGGCGTCGACCTTCTTCGCGGTCTCGGCGGGAACCTTGTCCAGGTAGCCGAGGGAGGCGAAGTCGGCGACCCAGCCGACGTCGGCGCGGATCACGTCGGGGGCGTCGGCGCCGCTGCTGAAGGCGTTCTTGACCTTGTTCTGCGCGTCGCCGTACGGGACGTTGACGTACTTGACGGTGACCTTGGGGTGCTTGGCGGTGAAGGCCTTGGCGATCTTCTCGAAGGTGGCCTTCTCGGCGTCGTTCGAGGTGTCCCACCAGGTGACCGTGCCGGAGAGCTCGCCGCCCGCCTTCTTGTCACCGCTGCCGCTGTCGTCCTTGTCGCCGCCGCAGGCCGTCGCCGCGAGCGCCAGGGCCGCGACCAGCGCGGTGGCCGCTATGCCACGCCGCATGTGAACTCCTTGAGTGATCCCGTCCGCCCCGTCGCGGTCCCGAGTTGCCAGGAACCTAACAAGGCTGAAAGCCGTCCGAAAGAGCTTGCGGCAAATTTCTGCAAGGCCGGCCGATCGTTACGTGCGTGTGTCCATACGGTTGCCGCAGCTTGCTGTTCGCCGTACGCCGTTCGAGGGGGTGACCCCGCAACCCGGGGGCGGTCCGTCGCGTTGACCCCGATATGACCCACGAGATCACCGCCCCGCGCCTTGCAAGCCCTTCCAGCAACGCGACCGGATGGTGGCGTGACGCGGTCATCTACCAGGTGTACGTACGGTCCTTCTCGGACAGCGACGGCGACGGCGTGGGCGACCTGCGCGGGGTCCGCGAGCGCCTCCCCCACCTCGCCCGGCTGGGCGTGGACGCGGTCTGGCTGACCCCCTTCTACGTCTCGCCGCAGGCCGACGGCGGCTACGACGTCGAGGACTACCGGGCCGTCGACCCGCTCTTCGGCGACCTGTCCGACGCCGACGACCTCGTACGGGCCGCCCACGCCCTCGGCCTGCGGGTGATCGTCGACGTGGTCCCGAACCACACCTCCGAACGGCACCCGTGGTTCCGCGCCGCTCTCGCCGACCGGCCCGGCGGCCCGGAGCGCGCCCGCTACCACTTCCGCCCCGGCCGCGGGCCGGGCGGCGGCGAGCCGCCCAACGACTGGGAGTCCGTCTTCGGCGGCCCCGCCTGGACCCGGCTCCCGGACGGCGACTGGTACCTGCACCTCTTCGCCCCCGAGCAGCCCGACCTGAACTGGGAGCACCCCGCGGTCCGCGCGGAGTTCGACGCGGTGCTGCACTTCTGGCTGGATTTGGGGGTGGACGGCTTCCGGATCGACGTGGCGCACGGCATGGTCAAGCCGCCGCACCTCCCGGACATCGGGCACGGCGGCCAGGCCCGGCTGATCGGCGAGCAGGTCCTGCCCTTCTTCGACCAGGACGGGGTCCACGAGATCCACCGCGGCTGGCGCCGGCTCCTGGACGCGTACGGCGGCGAGCGGATCGGCGTCGCGGAGGCCTGGGCGCCCAGCTCGGAGCGGCTGGCCCGGTACGTCCGCCCCGACGAGATGCACCAGGCGTTCAATTTCCGCTTCCTGAACTGCCCGTGGGACGCCGACGCGATGCGGACCGTCATCGCCGAGTCGCTCCGGGCCACCACCGCGGTGGGCGCCCCCACCACCTGGGTGCTCTCCAACCACGACGTGGTGCGGGCCCCGACCCGTTACGGCGGCGGCGCCCGGGGCCTGCGCCGCGCCCGCGCCGCCGCCCTGCTGATGCTGGCACTGCCGGGCTCTGCGTACGTCTACCAGGGCGAGGAGCTCGGCCTGCCCGAGGTCACCGACCTGCCCGACGAGGTGCGCCGGGACCCGGCCTTCCGCCGGACCGCCGGGCAGGACGGGCTGCGCGACGGCTGCCGGGTGCCGCTCCCCTGGTCCGGCCGCCGGGCGCCGTACGGCTTCGGACCCGTCGAGGGCGGTTCCAGCTGGCTGCCGCAGCCCCGCGAGTGGGCCGCGCTCAGCGTCGAGGCCCAGACCGGGGACACCCACTCCACCCTGGAGCTCTACCGGGCCGCGCTGGAGCTGCGGCGGGAGCTGCCCGGCCTGGGCGCGGCGGGCTCCGGCACCGGGATGCGCTGGCTGGAGGGGCCGCACGGCACCGTCGTCTTCCGCCGGCCGGGCTTCGTGTGCACCGTCAACACGCTCGCCGACCCCGTCGAACTCCCCGTGCCCGGGCACCCGCTCCTGTCCAGCTCACCGGTGCAGCCGGACGGGAGGACTGTCCTTATTCCCCCTGATTCCTGCACGTGGTGGGCAATCTGACATGCGACCGGTACAGTCCAATCCCATGACCGCGAGGCTTGCCGACATCGCAGCCCAGGCGGGGGTCAGCGAAGCCACAGTCAGCCGCGTGCTCAACGGCAAGCCCGGTGTGGCCGCGGGCACCCGCGAATCCGTGCTGGCCGCCCTCGACGTGCTCGGCTACGAGCGGCCCGTGCGGCTGCGCCAGCGCAGCGCCGGCCTGGTGGGCCTGATAACCCCCGAGCTGGACAACCCCATCTTCCCGGCACTCGCCCAGGTCATCGGGCAGGCGCTGACCCGCCAGGGCTACACGCCGGTGCTGGCGACCCAGACCCCCGGCGGGTCCACCGAGGACGAGCTCACCGAGATGCTCGTCGACCGCGGGGTCTCCGGGATCATCTTCGTCTCCGGGCTGCACGCGGACACCACGGCCGACATGACGCGCTACGACCAACTGCGCGGCCAGGGCGTCCCCTTCGTACTGATCAACGGTTTCTCGCCGAAGGTGCAGGCCCCGTTCGTCTCTCCGGACGACCGGGCCGCGATGCAGCTGGCGGTCACGCACCTCACCGCGCTGGGGCACACCCGGATCGGGCTGGCGGTGGGCCCCAAGCGGTTCGTGCCGGTGCTGCGCAAGATCGAGGGTTTCCGGCTGGCCGTGCAGGAGCGGCTCGGCCTGGGCGCCGACGAGGCCGAGGAGCTGATCCAGCACTCCCTGTACTCGCTGGAGGGCGGGCAGGCGGCGGCGACGGCGCTGATCGGCCGGGGCTGCACCGCCATCGTGTGCGCGAGCGACATGATGGCGCTCGGCGCCATCCGGGCCGCGCGCCAGCAGGGGCTGCGGGTGCCGCAGGACGTCTCGGTCGTGGGTTTCGACGACTCCCCGCTGATAGCTTTCACGGACCCGCCGCTGACCACCATCCGGCAGCCCGTGCTCGCCATGGGGCAGGCCGCGGTGCGGACGCTGCTGGAGGAGATCGGGGGCACCCCCGCCCCGCACAGCGAGTTCGTCTTCCATCCCGAGCTGGTCGTCCGCGGCTCCACGGCCTCGGGCCCCGGCCGCCCGTAGGACGCCCCTCCAGGGGCTTTCCCAGGGCTTTCCCGGGGGCCGTCCCCAGGGCGTCGTCCCCCAGGCGGATCCGGTGCGCCGAAGACCGTCCCGAGGGATGATCGGGGGAGGAAAGGCATCTGGCAGACTCTCTCCCTATGGGTGAAGCGAGCGTGAAGACACTGGAAACCCGGACGGACGTCTCGTCACCCACGGTGACGGAGGACCGCCCGGAGGTTCAGCGCACGCGCCTCCAGCGGATGCGGCTGCCCCGCCGCCCGCGGATCTGGTTCGAGGTCCTGCTGATCGCGATCAGCTACTGGACGTACTCGCTGATCCGCAACGCAGTCCCGGAGCAGAAGGCCGAGGCACTGCGCAACGCCGACTGGATCTGGCGCGTGGAGCACACCCTCGGCATCGCGGTCGAGAAGACCATCAACCATGCCGCGGACTCGGTCACCTGGCTGATCGTGGGCATGAACTACTACTACGCCACGCTGCACTTCATCGTGACGATCGGCGTGCTGGTCTGGCTGTACCGCCGCCAGCCCGGGCGCTACGCCGCGACCCGGCTGGTGCTCTTCGCCACCACCGGTGTGGCCCTGGTCGGCTACTACCTGTACCCGCTCGCTCCGCCCCGGCTGATGACCGGCGAGAACTTCATCGACACCGTGCCGCTCCACCAGACCTGGGGCTCGATGGCCTCGGGCGACCTGAAGCACATGTCGAACCAGTACGCCGCCATGCCGTCCATGCACATAGGCTGGTCGCTCTGGTGCGGCCTGACCATCTTCGCCCTGGCCACGGTGCCGTGGGCGCGGGTCCTGGGCCTGCTGTACCCGGTCGCGACGCTGGTCGTGATCGTCGCCACCGCCAACCACTTCTGGCTGGACGCGGTGGGCGGCATGATCTGCCTGGCCTTCGGCTACACCGTGTCGTACTACTGGTACGGCTCGCTGGCCCAGCACCTGCCGCGCTTCCCGGAGGACCACGACCGGCCCTCCGCCACCGCCTCCGTGCTCAACCGCTTCCGCGGCGTGCGCGTCTGACCGGCGTGCGCGTCTGACCGGCGCACACCGGCCCGGCGGCCGCCGTCGGGGGCCGCGGTGCGGCTACGCGCCGTAGAAGCGCTCTTCCACCACCGCGCGGGCGCGGCGGGTGATGCGGCGGTAGTCGTCGAGCACCTCGCCGACGCGGCCTTCGCCGTAGCCCAGGTAGCGGCCCACGGCTGCCAGCTCGCGCGCCTCGGACGGGAAGGTGTCGCCCGCGCGGCCGCGGACCAGCATCACGGCGTTGCGCACCTGCGTGGCCAGGACCCAGGCCTCGTCGAGGATCTGTGCGTCCTCCGTCGGCAGCAGGCCGGCCGCGTGGGCGGCGGCCAGCGCCCGGCGGGTGCGGGTGGTCCGCAGGCCGGGCTCGGCCCAGCCGTGCTGCATCTGGAGCAGCTGCACGGTCCACTCCACGTCGCTGAGTCCGCCGCGGCCCAGCTTGGCATGCAGGGTCGGGTCGGCGCCGCGCGGCAGCCGCTCCGACTCCATGCGGGCCTTGAGCCGGCGGATCTCGCGTACGGAGTCCTCGCCGAGCCCCTCCACCGGGTAGCGGAGCGGGTCGATCAGCTCGATGAAGCGGCGGCCCAGGTCCTCGTCGCCCGCCACGGGCTCGGCGCGCAGCAGGGCCTGGCTCTCCCAGCCCAGCGACCAGCGCCGGTAGTACGCGGCGTACGAGCCCAGGGTGCGCACCAGCGGGCCGCTGCGGCCCTCCGGGCGCAGGTCGGCGTCGATCAGCAGCGGCGGGTCGGCCGTGGGCAGCTGGAGCAGGCGGCGCATCTCGGCGATGACGGCCTGGGCGGCCTTCGCGGCTTCCTGTTCGTCCACGCCCTCGCGGGGCTCGTGGACGAAGAGGACGTCGGCGTCGGAGCCGTAGGACAGTTCGTGGCCGCCGAAGCGGCCCATGCCGATGACGGCGAAGCGGGTGGGCAGGGTGTCGCCCCACTGCGCGCGGACGGCGGCCCGCAGCGCCCCGGCGATGGTGGCCGCTGTGAGGTCGGAGACGGCGTCGCCGACCCGGTCGACGAGCGCGCCGCGGTCCTCCTCGGCGGGACTGTCCTCGGTCCCGTACGACGCGATGATGTCGGCCGCGCAGGTGCGGAACAGCTCGCGGCGGCGCACCCCGCGGGCGGCGGCGACGCCCGCCTCGGCGGTCTCGGCCCGGCCGACCGCCGCGAGCACTTCCTGTTCGAGCCCCTCGAAGCCGCGGGGGCGCAGTCCCTCCTGGTCGCCGAGCAGGGCGACGGCTTCCGGGGCGCGCATCAGCAGGTCGGGGGCGAGCCGCCCGGCGGACAGGACGCGGGCGAGGTTCTCGGCAGCCGCGCCCTCGTCGCGCAGCAGTCGCAGGTACCAGGGGGTCTTGCCGAGCGCGTCGGAGACCTTGCGGAAGTTCAGCAGACCGGCGTCCGGGTCGGCGGAGTCCGCGAACCAGCCGAGCATGACGGGCAGCAGGGTCCGCTGGATCGCGGCCTTGCGGGTCACGCCCGAGGCGAGGGCCTCCAGGTGGCGCAGGGCCGCGACCGGGTCGGCGTAGCCGAGGGCCTCGAGGCGCTGGCCGGCGGCGCGCGGGGAGAGCCGGGTCTCGCCGGGGGCGAGCTGGGCGACCGCGTCGAGCAGCGGCCGGTAGAACAGCTTCTCGTGCAGCCGCCGGACCACCGAGGCGTGCCGCCGCCAGGCCTTGTTGAGCTCGGCCACGGGCTCGGTGCGCAGGCCCAGCGAGCGGCCGAGGCGGCGCAGGTCGGCCTCGTCCTCGGGGACGAGGTGGGTGCGGCGCAGCCGGTAGAGCTGGATGCGGTGCTCCATGGCACGCAGGAAGCGGTACGCGTCGTTGAGCTGCGCGGCGTCGGCGCGGCCGACGTAGCCGCCCGCGGCGAGCGCGTGCAGGGCGTCGAGGGTGGTGCCGGAGTGCAGGGTGGCGTCGCTGCGGCCGTGGACGAGCTGGAGCAGCTGGACGGCGAACTCCACGTCGCGCAGGCCGCCGGGGCCGAGCTTCAGCTCGCGGTCGACCTGGGCGGCGGGGATGTTGTCCACGACGCGGCGGCGCATCTTCTGCACGTCGGGGACGAAGTTCTCGCGTTCGGCGGCCTGCCACACCAGGGGGCTTATGGCGTCGATGTAGGCGGTGCCCAGTTCCTCGTCGCCGGCCACGGCGCGGGCCTTGAGGAGCGCCTGGAACTCCCAGGTCTTGGCCCAGCGCTGGTAGTAGGCCAGGTGCGAGGAGAGGGTGCGGACCAGGGGGCCGTTGCGGCCCTCGGGGCGCAGGTTGGCGTCGACGGGCCAGATGGTGCCCTCGACGGTGGTCTCGGAGCAGATCCGCATGAGGTGGGAGGCGAGCCGGGTGGCGGCTTGGAGGGCCTTGCCCTCGTCGGCGCTCCCGGCCGCCTCCGCGACGAAGATGACGTCCACGTCGGAGACGTAGTTCAGCTCGTGGCCGCCGCACTTGCCCATCGCGATGACGGCCAGCCGGCACTGGGTCGCGTCGTCGGGCGCGGCGGCGCTCGCGATGCGCAGCGCGGCGCGCAGGGTGGCCGTGGCGAGGTCGGCCAGTTCGGCGGCGGTCTGCGCGACGTCGGTGGTGCCGCAGACGTCGCGGGCGGCGATCGAGAGCAGGCAGCGGCGGTAGGCGATGCGCAGGGCGACCGGCTCGCGGGCGTCGGCGAGGCCCGCTTCGAACTCCGCGAGGCCCGGGTGCAGGTCGGCGGCCTCGTACGTGACGAGGGCGCGCCAGTCCTGCGGGTGGCGGGCCAGGTGGTCGCCGAGCGCCTCGGAGGCGCCGAGCACGCCGAGGAGCCGGTCGCGCAGCGGCTTGGCGGTGACGAGCGTGGAGAGGAGGGCGGTCAGGCCGTCCGGATCCTGGGCCTCGGCGAGCCGGACCAGGCCGCGCAGGGCGAGGTCGGGGTCGGCGGTCGCGCCGAGTGCGTCGAGGAGGACCGGGTCGGTGCGTACGGAGGCCAGTTCGGGCACGTCCAGCAGCCGCCCGGCGGCCGACGGGTCCGTGAAGCCGTGCCGCAGCAGCCGGATGAACGTACTGCTCCTGCGTCCGGGGACCGTCATCCCGCCGCCTCCCCTTCCGGGCAGCCCCTGCCGGCCGCCCGCGCCAGATCCGGTTCCCGAGCCTATCCCGAGGTGTTCGCCGGGGTACGGGCGGCACGTCTGCGCCTCGGGGAGGGCCTCCACACCAGCGGTGAGTGGTTTGGGTGGATCGTTCAGTTCTGGACTGCCCTGAACTGGCGTGAACCGAGGCTGTCTTTGACTAGTCGGAGAGGCGGCTGCGCATCAGTTGCAGGGCGTCGGCGGCCTTCTTCCGAATGTCTGCCTGCTTCTCGGGCGGTCCGCCCAAGTAGGCCGAGATCGTGGTGTTCCCTGTCCGGCCGAGCAGCAACACGTACGGCACGTTCGCCTTGGTGCCGTCTTCGAAGGCGATCAGCCTGCTTTCCTCTGAGACCACCTCGTCGAAGCCGGTGAGTTGCGGGGCGACCGCTTCGCGCAGGTCGTCCCAGCGGGCTTTGCCCATGGTCTGGGTCGGGCAGCGATGGACCACGTCCCTGTACTCGGCGACGGATGCTCGCGCCGTGGCGTCGTCCACGTACACCGCCACTGCGGACGCGGCAACGAGGCCCTGTTCGTCATGGCGTGCTGTGCGTGAAACCGCGGCGAGCGTGCCCGCGCGCGCGGGTTTCTCGTACAGCTCGCAATTGGCTCGGACCGCGCTTTCCGGGGCCGGGTCCTGCTCGTACGGGTCATTGGGAACGAACCCCGGGCCCCAGTCCTCAGGTGTGAACGCCATCGCTGATGCGTTCCTGTGCGCCTCTTCGGCCGCGGCCGGGGTGTCCGGAGGGTCCCCTCCACCACCTCGAAGCAGCAGTACCAAGCCCAGCACGAGTACCACGGCCACCCCGGTGACGAGCCAGACAAGGCTTCGCCGAGAGCGCCGGCGGGATGGTTCGGGACCCGGAACCGGGGGGACAGGGGGGACCCAGTCCAAGAGTGTTTCCGGCTGTTCCGGCCGTTTCGGCTGTTGCGGGGGCGGCTCGGCCGTGATGGAGGCGAGCCACCGGGCGGCCTCCTCCCCTTCCATCCGCTGCGCGGGGTCCTTGGCCAGCAGCCCCTGCACGACCGGGGCCAGCTCCGCGGCCCGGAGCGACGGCGTGGGGTCTTCGAAGAGCAGAGCAGTCAGCGTGGCGGAGCCGGAGTCCCGGTCGAAGGGGCCGGTCCCCTCCACCGCGAAATACAGGGTGGCGCCGAGCGCGAACAGATCGGCGGCCGGGGTGGGCGGTTCGCCGCGGGCCCGTTCCGGCGCCATGTAGGAGGGGGTCCCGAGGATCACGTCGGTGGTGGTCTGACGCGGATCGCCGGAGCTCGGCTCCAGCGCGATGCCGTAGTCGGCCAGCAACACCCTGCCCCCCTCGGCATGCTGCCCGAGGTCCGGGCCGGGGCGTGTCAGGAGGACATTGGCCGGTTTGACGTCCCGGTGCAGGATGCCGAGCTTGTGGCCCTCCAGGAGGGCGTCCAGCACCGCCAGCCCGATCCGCGCGACCTCGCGGGGCGGCAGCGGCCCTCTCTCGCGCACCACGGCCTCCAGGTCGGTGGCGCCGGGGACGAACGCCATGACGATCCACGGCAGGCCGCCCTCCTCCACGATGTCGTGCACGGTGACCACATGGGGATGGTCACGCAGTCGCGCGGCATGGCGGGCCTCGCGGCGGGCCCGGGCGATCCGGCGGCTTACCTCGGATTCCGGGACGCCCGGCGGCAGGGCGATCTCCTTGAGGGCGACCTCGCACGCCAGTTCCTGGTCGTGGGCGAGCCACACACGGCCCATGCCTCCGGCGCCGAGCTGGTGCTTGAGCCGGTAGCGTCCGGCGATCACGCGCCCGGCCCCCTCGCTTGGTCCTGTCATGGCGCCGAAACCTTCCAGGATGGCCAGCAGGGTCCCCCGGCAACCGTTGAGAGCCCCCGTCCACAGGTATCGCATCCAGCTGATGGGCGGGCAAATCGGGCACGTCCGTTTGCCCGTGCCCACGCATGGCAGGAACAGGAACTTGGTAGTGAGATGGAAGGGCGAGACTCAGACGGTCACGGCCAGTTCCACGTGCGGCCGCCGCCCTCTCCGCCTCTCGGCATCGCAGCAGTCCGGTTCGTCAAACGAGGCCAGAAAATGACGGCACATAGAAATGCCGTACGTCAATCGATGGTGAAGCGGTCCGTCAGAACAGCGATCGCCGCCGTCATGACGACCACCGCTCTCTCGGTCGGGGTCGGCGCAGCAGCATCGCAAGACGACGCAGGCGCCGAAGCCAAACAGCCCATTACCTTTGAAGTCAGCTCCAAGGCCGGCTGGGTGCGAGCGCCCGTCTCGATCAATCCGGGGGAAGTCTACGGATACAGCGTCAGCGGTAGTTGGACCGTGGACCACCGGAACTTCCCCGAGGTCGGGCCTCACGGTTACGACGCAGCCACCGACGCCAAGATCTACCAAGCCTGCAAGGTGATCGACGACATGCCGTACGGGAGGCTTCTCGCCAAGTCCGATGCCGACGACACGCCCTATTCGGTCGGGCACGACGAAGGCCATTTCCGCGCTGACGGGAGAGGAATCTTCTACCGGATCAATGACGCCGACCAGTGCCTTGAGGACAATGCAGGGTCCGTTGTCATCCGTATCACTCCCGCTGCAGCCTCCACGCCTCCGTGGTGGGAGGAAGATACGGTCCGCAGGGCTGTCGAGTGCGCCGCGTCCGCGGCCGGCAGGGTGGTGAAGGACGAAGAAATCAATGTGGTAATCGATTCCCTGGAGGGCGTCCGCGGAGCGGAGAAGGCAAAGGGCAACCTTGCGGACGCTTTGATCCGTATCGGCTTGGCCAGGGTGCCGTACGGCGAATGCTTCGATCCCCTGTTCCATCCCCCCGTGGTCCGCTGAAATGACTCCGGGCCGGCGGTCGATGACCGCCGGCCCGGGGGTGTGCGCCCGGAAGCGCCTCTGATCTGGGGTTAGAGCACCGGGAGGTTCTTGCGCAGCTCGAAGGCCGTGACCTCCGAGCGGTACTCCTCCCACTCCTGCTTCTTGTTGCGGAGGAAGAAGTCGAAGACGTGCTCGCCCAGGGTCTCGGCGACCAGTTCGCTGCGTTCCATCAGGGCGATGGCCTCGCCCAGGTTCTGCGGGAGGGGCTCGATGCCCATCGCGCGGCGTTCGGCGTCGGAGAGGGCCCAGACGTCGTCGTCGGCGCCCGCAGGGAGTTCGTAGCCCTCCTCGATGCCCTTGAGGCCGGCGGCCAGCAGGACGGCGTAGGTGAGGTACGGGTTCGCGCCCGAGTCGATCGAGCGGACCTCGACGCGCGAGGAGCCCGTCTTGCCCGGCTTGTACATCGGGACGCGGATCAGGGCCGAGCGGTTGTTGTGGCCCCAGCAGATGTACGAGGGGGCCTCGCCGCCCGCGCCCGCGCTGCGGGACGAGCCGCCCCAGATGCGCTTGTAGGAGTTGACCCACTGGTTGGTGACGGCCGCGGTCTCGGCGGCGTGCCGGAGCAGGCCCGCGATGAAGGAACGGCCGACCTTGGAGAGCTGGTACTCGGCACCGGACTCGTAGAACGCGTTCCGGTCGCCCTCGAAGAGGGAGAGGTGGGTGTGCATGCCCGAGCCGGGGTACTCCGAGAACGGCTTGGGCATGAAGGTGGCCTGGACGCCCTGTTCCAGGGCGACCTGCTTCATGACCAGGCGGAAGGTCATGATGTTGTCGGCCGTGGAGAGCGCGTCGGCGTAGCGCAGGTCGATCTCCTGCTGGCCGGGGGCGCCCTCGTGGTGACTGAACTCCACCGAGATGCCCATGGATTCCAGCATGGTGATCGCCTGGCGGCGGAAGTCCATGCCGACGTTCTGCGGCGTGTGGTCGAAGTATCCGGAATTGTCCGCGGGCACCGGGCGGGTGCCGTCCAGCGGCTTGTCCTTCAGCAGGAAGAACTCGATCTCCGGGTGGGTGTAGAACGTGAAGCCCAGGTCGGAGGTCTTGGCCAGGATGCGCTTGAGGACGTAGCGGGGGTCGGCGAAGGACGGGGACCCGTCCGGCATCAGGATGTCGCAGAACATCCGCGCGGTGCCCGGGGCCTCGGCACGCCACGGCAGTATCTGGAAGGTCCCCGGGTCGGGCTTGGCGATCATGTCGGACTCGTAGACCCGGGCGAAGCCCTCGATCGCGGAGCCGTCGAAACCGATGCCCTCGTCGAACGCCTGCTCCAGCTCCGCGGGGGCGACGGCGACCGACTTCAGGAAGCCGAGCACATCGGTGAACCACAGGCGCACGAAGCGGATGTCGCGCTCCTCGAGCGTCCGGAGGACGAATTCCTGCTGCTTGTCCATGCCTTCATCCTCGCAGTTCAGACGGGTTGAACACCACCAGCCGGGCATCAGGGAGCCGACCCAGTATCGCGAACGGCGGTTTCGGCCACATTACGGGCCCCCTGAGAGCTGTGACACCCCCGCTCTGACCCCCGGGGCGCCGCGCGCATTACCATCTGCGGCCATGGGGGGCAGGGATCACTTCGGGCACGGGCGCGTCATGCGACCCGTCGCTCTGGTGTGCGCTCTGGGGACCCTGCTGGCGGCGATGATGCTGTGCAGCCGCGCGGGCGGCGCCCACGGCACGGCGCCGGTTCGGGCCGCCGCGGTCACCCACCCGGCCGTCACCCATCCCGCAGCCGCGGGCACGGCAGCCGCGCACTCCACGGGCGCCGCCGCCACGTCCCCGGGCCGCGCCGTGTACACCTGCCCGGGAGACCTGCCGGGCTGCTCCCGCCTGGCGCACCGGATCCCGGGCGTGCTGACCGTGCCGCCGTCGGCCGCGCTGGCCGCCGTACTGCCGGTCCGTTCGCCCCTCGCCCGTCCGGCCGGCCGGGTGCTGCCGCCGCAGCCGCAGGCGCGCGCCCCCGACCTGCACGTCCTTCAAGTGCTGCGGACGTGAGTCCCGGCACCGCACCGCCCGCGCTCACCCCCACCCCCTTTCGAGAAGGACAAGGACGCCAGCAGCCATGGCCGCCAAGAACGCCAAGAACGCCAAGACCTCCAACGGCGCGGACAACTCCCGCCAGGCCCGGATAGCCGAGATGCGCCGGGCCGAGCAGGCCCGCGACCGCCGCAACAAGATCATCGCGATCACCGCCTCGACGGTCGTCGTCGCGGGCCTCGTCGGTTTCGGCGGGTACGTGCTCAACAAGGAGTCGAACAAGAAGGACGCCGCGGCCGCGGCTGCCAAGAAGCCCGTGACGGGCGAGCAGACCTGGGACGCGAAGAAGCTCGGCCGCAACCACGTCGCCAAGGCCGTGTCGTACCCGATGAAGCCCCCGGTCGGCGGCGACCACCACCAGGTGTGGGCGAACTGCGACGGCGACGTCTACAAGAAGCCGCTCGCCAACGAGAACGCCGTCCACTCGCTGGAGCACGGCGCGGTCTGGGTCACGTACAACGACAAGGCGCCCGCCGCCGAGGTGGAGAAGCTCGAGGAGAAGGTCGGCAAGACCCCCTACACGCTGATGAGCCCGGTCAAGGACCAGGCCGGCGCGATCATGCTGAGCGCGTGGGGCAAGCAGGTCACCGTGGACAGCGCGAGCGACCCGCGGGTGAACCAGTTCTTCACCAAGTACGTGCAGGGCAAGCAGACCCCCGAGCCCGGCGCGGCGTGCACGGGCGGGATCGGCCCGCAGTGACCAGGGTGCACTGGGCGGCGGTCACCGCCGTCGTCCTCGCCCTGCTGTTCGCCGGAGCCGCCGCGGTCACCGCGAACGGCTCCGACCCGGCGGCGAAGCTCCCGGACGCGGCCTCGGCCGACGCGGGCTTCGCGCGGGACATGGCGGTGCACCACCAGCAGGCGGTGGAGATGTCCTTCATCGTCCGCGACCGCACCGGGGACGAGGACGTACGACGGCTCGCCTACGACATCGCCAACACCCAGGCGAACCAGCGCGGCATGCTGCTGGGCTGGCTGGACCTGTGGGGGCTGCCGAAGGTCGACGCGGGCCGGGAGCCCATGGCGTGGATGGGGCACGGCTCCTCCGCCTCTCCGGGCGGGGGCCACTCCGGCCACGGCGGGTCCGCGGCGCCGGCGCCCAAGCCGGGCGCGCTGATGCCGGGCATGGCCACCAAGGCCGAGCTGGCCGGACTCGGCAGGCTCGACGGCCGGGCGGCGGAGGTCCGCTACCTCCAGCTGATGACCGAGCACCACAAGGGCGGCGTCCAGATGGCCTGGGGCTGCGCGACCCGGTGCAGCACGCCGGTGGAACGCGAGCTCGCCCGCGGGATGGTCGCCGGGCAGCAGTCCGAGCTGGACCTGATGGCGAACATGCTCAAGGCACGCGGGGCCGCGCCGCGTCCGTGACACCGGCACCGGCACCGGCGTCCTAGGACGCCGCCGGATGCTCCAGGACCGCCCGTGCCACCTGGTGCGGGCGGTCCAGCATGAGCAGGTGGCCGGCCGGTTCGGCGACCTCGAAGCGGGCGGCCAGCCGGTCGGCCAGCGCGGCCTGGCGGGCCAGCCAGCGCAGTGCCCCGCGCCCGGAGCTCCCGTCGTGGCCCGCGAGGACCGTGGCGGGCGCGGTGAGCGGGTGGCGGCGGCGCAGCTCCAGCAGTTCGAGGGCGGTGTCGGGGTAGCGGGCGTTCTCCAGCAGCGCACCCTGCCAGACCCGGCCGGTGCGGTAGCAGCGGCGTACGAGCTCCCGCGGAGCGGGATCGCCGCCGCCGGTCCGGGAGGCCCGTACCGCCGCCCGGCGGGCGAGCGGGCCCAGGGCCGCCGGGAGCCCGGCGGCGGTGAGGGCCCGGCCCAGCACCCGGGCGGCGGTGGTGCGGACCGCCGGCAGCGGGGCGCGCGGGCTCTCCTCGACGCTGCCGTCCACGAGGACGAGGGCCGCGGTGCGGCCGGGGTACAGGCGGGCGAAGGCCTCGGCGTGGAACCCGGCGAGGGAGTGGCCGACGACCGTGACCGGTCCGGGCAGGGCGAGGGCGTCGAGCAGACCGGCGATCCGGTCCGCCTCGGCGGCGGCGCCGGTGGGGCCCGCGGCCGGGGCGCTGAGCCCGTGGCCGGGCCGGTCGAAGCGGACGACCGTACGGTACGGGGCGAGCAGCGGGACGACGGGGTCCCAGTCGTACCAGGCGAGGGCGAGCCCGGCGCTGAGCACGCAGACGGGGCCCGAGCCCTCGACGCGGACGTGCAGCGGTACGCCGTCCACCCGCACGAAGAGGTCCCGGCCGTCTCGCGCGCCGTACCGCGGGCCGGTCACGCCCGGCGTTCCTTCGCCACGGCGTAAGAGAGGAGCCCGAGCCAGAGCGCGACGAGGAGCACCTGGAGGCGCTGGCCGGCGCCGAGCGCCCACGTGCCGCGGCCCGCGCTGAACAGCGCGATGGCGGTCAGGGTCCAGGCGGTGGCGGCCAGTTCGAGCAGGACGAGGACCGGGCCGGTCCGGGCCAGCGGGGGCCACCAGCCGTAGCGGCGGGCGGCGACGGTCAGCGCCACGATGCCGAGCAGCGCCCCGCACATGGCGAGGCTGGAACTGATGGCGTGCGCCTGGTGGGTGGCCGGGACCAGGCCGGCGGTCTCGCGGGAGGCGCATTCGGGGTCGACGGTGGGCTTGCAGCTGAGCGGCAGCCAGGCGTCGGCGGCGGTGGCGGCGCCGAAGAGGGCGAGCCCGCTCCAGCCGGTCACGGACCAGGGGCGGCGCGCCTCGGGGAGCCGGGCGAGCCGGATCAGCGCGAGGACGGCGCCGGTGAAGACGAGGATCCCGGCGGTGAAGTCGGTGGCCCGGAACAGGCCGCCGAGGGGCTGGTCCTGGGCGGCGAGTTCGCTGACGTAGGTCTCGACGGGGTTGAGACCGGTGGACAGGACGACCTCGAGCACCCAGGCGGTGTACGCGGCCGCGCCCAGGCCGATGAAGGCGGCGACGGGCCGCGTACCAATCATGGACATAATGGGACTAATCCTACGCAGCGCAGGTGCCGCGCCCGTCAGCGCATACCCGCCCGGGGTAAGGTGCGGCCCATGACGCCCTCCGCCCCGCGAGCTGCCCGGTGGCCCCGGCTGCTGCTCCTCGCGGCGCTGCTGCTGGGGATCGTCACCATGCACACGCTGGGGCACCCGGCGGAGGCCCGTCCGGGTCCGGCCGGGCCTGCGGGGCATCCGGTCCACGCCCTCCAAGACGCACTCCCGGCCGGATCGGTTGCCCGCACGGCCGCACCCGCCTCCCACGGCGGTACGGGGCACGGCGGTACGGGGCACGCGGCTGCGGGACACGCCGGTCCGGACGCCGCTGCCGCCGCCGGTCCGCTGCCCGCCGGCGGTATGGACCCCATGTCGGTGTGCCTCGCCGTGCTCGCCGGGCTCACGCTGCTCGTGCTCGGCCGGGGGCTCGCCCGGCGGGCCCGGACCGGCCGCCGGGACGGCAGCCGGTCCGGGCCGTATCGGACCCCCGCCGGCCCGGATCCCCCACTGCCCCGCGCACTCCTCATCCGGCTGGCGGTACTGCGCGTATAGGCCGGGCCGTCCGGGGCGAAACATGCCCCGCAGACACGCCCAGCCATCCGCTCCACCAGACAACGAGGTGCACCCATGCGCTCTCTTCACACCGGACACACCGGACACGCCGGACACGCCGAACGGCCCGGACACCCCGGTCACACCCGCCGCACCCTGCTCGGCGCCGGACTCGCCGCCGCCGGCACCGGCCTGCTCTCCGCCTGCTCCGGCGGGTCCGGGACCGGTTCCGGGACCGGGTCCGGACACGGCTCCCACCAGCACGCCGGCGCCACCCCCGACGCCCCCGGCGGCTTCGTCCGGCCCGACGGTCCCGAGGTCGCCGCCGCCGAGGCCGCCCGCGGCGCCCGGGGCCCGGTCCGCGAGGTCCGGCTGACCGCCACCGCCACCCCCCTCGACCTCGGCGCCGGACTCACCGTCAAGTCCTGGGCCTACGGGGACGGGCTGCCCGGCCGGGAGGTCCGCGTCACCGCGGGCGACACCCTGGCGCTCACGCTCGCCAACAACCTCCCCCAGGCCACCTCCCTGCACTGGCACGGCCTGGCGCTGCGCAACGACATGGACGGCGTCCCCGGACTCACCCAGCAGGAGATCCGGCCCGGCGGTTCCTTCACGTACAAGTTCGCGGTGCCCGACCCGGGCACGTACTGGTTCCACCCGCACTCGGGCGTCCAGCTGGACCGCGGGCTGTACGCGCCCCTGATCGTCGAGGACCCCAAGGAGCCCCTGGCGTACGACAAGGAGTGGGTGGTCGTCCTCGACGACTGGGTCGACGGGGTCGACGGCTCCACCCCGGACGACGTGCTCGCCGAGCTGTCCAAGGGCATGGCCGGGGGCGGCCACGCCGGGCACGGCTCCGGCTCCGCCGCCCCGGCCACGCCCGGCGCGAGCGCCTCCGGCGGGCCCTCGCGGATGCTGACGGGCGCCTCCAGCGACGTGCTCGGCCCGGATGCCGGAGACGTCGCGTACCCGCACTACCTGATCAACGGCCGCACCCCGGAGGACCCGTCCGTCTTCACCGCCCGGCCCGGGGACCGGATCAGGCTGCGGATCGTCAACGCCGGCGGGGACACCGCCTTCCGGATCGCGCTCGGCGGGCACGAGATGACGGTCACCCACACCGACGGCTACCCGGTCGGCCACACCCGGACCGGCTCGCTCCTGCTGGGCATGGGCGAGCGGTACGACGTCCTGGTCACCGCCGGGGACGGGGTGTTCCCGCTGACCGCGCTCGCCGAGGGCAAGGACCGTACGGCGCTGGCCGTGCTGCGCACCGGCGGCGGCGCGGCCCCCACGGCCGCCACCCGGCCCGCCGAGCTGACCGCCCGGCGGCCGCTGACCGCCGATCAGCTCAAGGCCGCCCCCGGGGCGGCGCTGGCCGAACGGACCCCCGACCGCACGGTGAAGATCCGCCTGACGGGCGGGATGGCGAAGTACAACTGGGCCTTCGACGGCCGGCCGTACACGCCGGACCAGCGCCATCCGGTCCGGGCGGGCGAGCGGGTCCGGCTGGTCTTCAACAACGCGACGACCATGTGGCACCCGGTCCACCTGCACGGGCACACCTTCGCCCTCGCCCACACCGCGGGCGGCGCCCGCAAGGACACGGCGATCGTTCTGCCCAACGGCACCCTGACCGTGGACTTCGACGCCGACAACCCGGGCCTGTGGATGCTCCACTGCCACAACGTCTACCACGCGGAGGCCGGGATGATGACGGTCCTCGGCTACCTGGGCTAGGCCCTCGGGAGGCGCCCGACGGTGCGATGTCCCGGGTCCGGGCGTCCGGACCCAGGACATCGCGTCAGAAAGACGATTAGACTGGCCGCGTGCCTCAACTACGCCTCGCGCTGAATCAGATCGACTCGCACGTCGGCGACATCGCCGCGAACGCCGACTCGGTCGTCCACTGGACCCGGCACGCCGCCGAACAGGGCGCCCACCTGGTGGCGTTCCCCGAGATGGTGCTGACCGGATACCCCGTCGAGGACCTCGCCCTGCGCGAGTCCTTCGTCGAGGGCTCCCGCACCGCCTTGCGCTCCCTGGCCGCCCGGCTGGCCGCCGAGGGCCTCGGCGAAGTCCCCGTCGTCCTCGGCTACCTCGACCGCGCGGAGCAGGACGTGCCCCGGCTCGGGCGCCCGGCGGGCTCGCCGCTGAACGCCGCCGCCGTGCTCCACCGCGGCGGGATCGTGCTGCGCTTCGCCAAGCACCACCTTCCGAACTACGGCGTGTTCGACGAGTTCCGGTACTTCGTGCCCGGGGACACCCAGCCGGTGGTCCGGGTGCACGGCGTGGACGTGGCCCTCGCGATCTGCGAGGACCTGTGGCAGGACGGCGGCCGGGTGCCGGCGACCCGTTCCGCCGGGGCCGGTCTGCTGATCTCCCTCAACGCCTCGCCGTACGAGCGCAACAAGGACGACGTCCGCCTCGAACTGGTCCGCAAGCGGGCCCAGGAGGCCGGCTGCACCCTCGCGTACGTCGCGATGACGGGTGGTCAGGACGAGCTCGTCTTCGACGGGGACTCGATCGTCGTCGACCGGGACGGCGAGGTGATCGCGCGGGCCCCGCAGTTCTCCGAGGGCTGCGTCCTGCTCGACCTGGACCTGCCGGCCGCTCGGGCCGACGCCCCCGAGGGCGTGGTCGACGACGGCCTGCGGATCGACCGGGTGGTCCTCTCCGCCGAGCCGCTGCCGGCGTACGAACCCGAGGTCACCGGCGGCTACGCCGACCGGTTGGAGGACGTCGCCGAGATCTGGGAGGCCCTGGTCACGGGCCTGCGCGCGTACGTCCGCAAGAACGGCTTCCGGTCCGTCCTGGTCGGCCTGTCCGGCGGCATCGACTCCGCGCTGGTGGCCGCCCTCGCCTGCGACGCGCTCGGCCCGGCGCACGTGTACGGCGTCTCGATGCCCTCCCGCTACTCCTCGGACCACTCCCGGTCCGACGCGGCCGAGCTGGCCACGCGCACCGGGCTCAACTTCCGCACCGTGCCCATCGAGCCGATGTTCGACGCGTACATGGGCTCGCTCGGGCTCACGGGACTCGCCGAGGAGAACCTCCA
Organism: Streptomyces sp. NPDC037401; assembly: GCF_055602345.1. Lineage (NCBI taxonomy): Bacteria > Bacillati > Actinomycetota > Actinomycetes > Kitasatosporales > Streptomycetaceae > Streptomyces > Streptomyces sp. NPDC037401. The sequence continues at coordinate 57,783 of NZ_JBVJWO010000032.1, read as the reverse complement.
GTCCCGGCTGCGCGGCACGATGCTGATGGCGGTCTCCAACCAGGAGGGCCACCTCGTGCTGGCCCCGGGCAACAAGTCCGAACTGGCCGTCGGCTACTCCACCCTCTACGGCGACTCCGTCGGCGCGTACGGGCCGATCAAGGACGTCTACAAGACGGACGTCTTCCGGCTCGCCCGCTGGCGCAACGACTCCGCCGCGGCGCGCGGCGAGGTCCCGCCGATCCCGGAGAACTCCATCGTGAAGCCGCCGAGCGCGGAACTGCGCCCGGGACAGGTCGACACGGACTCGCTGCCGGACTATCCGGTGCTCGACGCGATCCTGGAGCTGTACGTGGACCGGGACCGGGGCATGGAGCAGGTCGTGGCGGCCGGGTTCGACCGCGAGCTGGTCGCGCGGACCCTGCGGATGGTGGACACCGCGGAGTACAAGAGGCGGCAGTACCCGCCGGGCACGAAGATCTCCGCGAAGGGCTTCGGCAAGGACCGCCGCCTGCCGATCACCAACGGCTGGCGCGAGCGCGTGTAGCCGCACCGGGATGCCGGAAGGGGCCCAGGGGGGGGAGGGGGGGGGGGGGGGCCCTTCCCCGAGTTTTTTGCGCCCTACGCACAGCCCCGCGGGGCACAGGCTG
>NZ_JBVJWO010000032.1:48149-57144 GCF_055602345.1 Streptomyces sp. NPDC037401 | reverse complement strand
TCCCCCCCCCCCCCTCCCCCTCCCCCCTCTCTCCTCCCCCCCCCCCCCCCCAACACCCCCCCCCCCCCCCCCCCCCCCCCCCGGGGCCCTTCGCACGGCTTCCGGCGCTACGGCCGCACGGTCAGGCGGGCCGCGATCGGGAGGTGGTCGCTGCCCGTGCGGGGCAGGGTCCAGGACGCCTCCGGGGTGACGCCGCGGACCATGATCTGGTCGATGCGGGCCATCGGGAACGGCGCCGGCCAGCTGAAACCGAAGCCGTCGCCCGCCGCGCCCTGCGTGGAGCGCATCTGCGAGGTCACCGGGGACAGCGCGCGGTCGTTCATGGTGCCGTTCAGGTCGCCGAGCAGGACGACCTTCTTCAGCGGCTCGGCAGCGAGGGCGTGGCCGAGGGCGTCGGCGCTGTTGTCGCGCTGGTTGGCGGTGAAGCCGGCGTTCAGCTTGACCCGTACGGACGGCAGGTGGGCGACGTACACGGCGATCTGCCCCTGCGGCGTGGCGACGGTGGCGCGCATGGCCCGGGTCCAGCCCATCTTGATGTCGACGTCACGGCTGCCGCTCAGCGGGTACTTGCTCCAGACCCCGACCGTGCCCTCGACGGAGTGGTACCTGTACGTCTCCTCGAGGAGCCGCTCGTACACGGGGACGGCGGCGGCCTTCAGCTCGGTGAGCGCGAGCACGTCCGCCCCGGACTCCGCGATCTTGCGGGCGGTGCCCTCCTGGTCGGGGTTGCCGGCGTCGACGTTGTGGGTGGCGACGGTCAGGTTGCCGCCGGCTCCGGACTTGTCGGTGACCAGGCCGCCGAAGAAGTTCAGCCAGACCCCGGCGAGCACGGCCACGGCGATCAGCGCGGTCGCGGAGCGGCGCAGCAGGCCGATCACGAGCAGGACCGGAACCAACAGGCCCAGCCAGGGCAGGAAGGTCTCGATGAGGCTGCCGGTGTTGCCGACGGTGTTGGGCAGCTGCGCGTGGAAGACCATCACGAGTGCCACGACGACGGCCACGGAGCCGGTGACGATCCCGCGGCGCCAGATGCCCGGATCCCTGCACAGCTCGGCGGTCCGGCGCCGGAACCGGGACCCGGTGGGCTCGTCCCCCGAGCCGCCGTTCCCCGTCTCCGTCATGTACGCCTGTGCCATGCCACTGTCCTCACTGCCTTGCTCGCGCACTGTTCCCGCCCCTCGACCCTAGGCGATGATCAGCAACTTGCGTGCCGTCCGTTACGGCCGTTCGGCCACGAGGACGGAAGCTGCGGTGGAGGTGGTTCCTCTTGTAACGAAACGCGCATATTCGAGCACCTCCGAGCAGGTGTGCGCATGCGTGCGAGCGCGGGTCGAGTCGTCGCCTTCCTGCTTCGGCCCATCGGATGCCACCATGGGGGTAAGTCCGGGGACGCCGTCAGGGTGCCTCGAGATGACACAAGGAGCAGTTGCAATGACGCATGCCGTTTCGCCTGCCCGCGAAGCCGGTCAGAGCGGTCCCTCTCTCTACGGGGGCGCAACCAACCGCCGGATCACCATCCGCGACCTGGCGTCCGCCAAGGAGCGCGGCGAGAAGTGGCCCATGCTCACCGCGTACGACGCGATGACCGCCTCCGTCTTCGACGAGTCCGGGATCCCGGTCATCCTGGTCGGCGACTCGATGGGCAACTGTCACCTCGGCTACGAGACCACCGTCCCGGTCACCCTCGACGAGATGACCCTCCTGTCGGCCGCGGTCGTGCGGGGCACCAAGCGCGCCCTGATCGTCGGCGACCTCCCCTTCGGCTCCTACCAGGAAGGGGCCGTGCAGGCGCTGCGCAGCGCGACCCGGCTGGTCAAGGAGGCGGGGGTCGGCGCGGTCAAGCTGGAGGGCGGCGAGCGCTCGCTGCGCCAGACCGAGCTGATCGTGCAGTCCGGGATCCCCGTCATGTCCCACCTGGGGCTGACCCCGCAGTCCGTGAACGCCATGGGCTACCGGGTGCAGGGCAGGTCCGACGAGGCCGCCCACCAGCTGCTGCGGGACGCGAAGGCGGCGCAGGACGCGGGTGCGTTCGCCGTGGTCCTGGAGCTGGTCCCGGCCGAGCTGGCCGCCGAGGTGACCCGCTCGCTGCACATCCCGACGGTCGGGATCGGCGCCGGCGCCGAGTGTGACGCCCAGGTGCTGGTGTGGACGGACATGATGGGCCTGACCAGCGGAAAGCTGCCGCGCTTCGTCAAGCAGTACGCGAACCTCCGCCAGACCATGGGCGACGCGGCGAAGGCCTTCGCCGCGGACGTGACCGGCGGATCGTTCCCGCAGGAAGAGCACAGCTTCCACTGAGACGGGTGACCCGACGGCCCGACGGCGCTCTGCCGGCGGGCCGCCGGTGCAGCTGCGGGCGGGCCGTAGGCGGCCCGTCGGCGGGGGTGTAGGCGCCCTGTCGGTGCGTTGTCGGTGGCGGATGGTCTCCTGTGGGACATGACGCGAATCGACAAGAACCCCGGAAGCGGCGCCCACGCCGTCGAGGTGCGGGGACTGGTCAAGCACTACGGCGAGACCAAGGCACTGGACGGCGTGGACCTCGATGTCCGGGAAGGCACCGTCCTCGGTGTCCTCGGGCCCAACGGCGCGGGCAAGACCACCCTGGTGCGCTGCCTGTCCACGCTGATCGTCCCGGACGCGGGCACGGCCACCGTCGCCGGGTACGACGTGATCCGCCAGCCCCGCCAGCTCCGCCGCACCATCGGCCTCACCGGTCAGTACGCCTCCGTGGACGAGAGGCTGTCCGGCTGGGAGAACCTGTACATGATCGGGCGGCTGCTCGACCTGTCCCGCAACGACGCCCGCCGCCGCGCGGACGAGATGCTGGAGCGGTTCTCGCTGACCGACGCGGCGAAGAAGGTCGCCGGGATGTACTCCGGCGGCATGCGCCGCCGCCTGGACCTCGCGGCCTCCCTGATCGGGCACCCGGCCGTGATCTACCTGGACGAGCCGACCACCGGCCTCGACCCCCGCACCCGCAACGAGGTCTGGGACGAGGTGCACCGGCTGGTGGCCGAGGGCGCGACCGTCCTGCTCACCACCCAGTACATGGAGGAGGCCGAGCAGCTCGCGAGCGAGCTGACGGTCATCGACCGCGGCAAGGTCATCGCCAAGGGCAAGGTAGACGAGCTCAAGGCCCGCGTCGGCGGCCGCACCCTGCGGATCCGCCCGATGGACCCGGCCGAGCTGCCGGGCATGGCCCGGTCCCTGGCAGAGGCGGGGCTCGACGGCGTGGCGGGCACGCAGGCGGTGCCGGACGAGGGCGTGCTCCTCGTGCCGATCCTGAGCGACCAGCAGCTGACCGCCGTGATCGGCCTGCTCGCGGCCCGCGGCTACGGCATCGCCGACCTGGGCACGTACCTGCCCAGCCTGGACGAGGTCTTCCTCTCCATCACCGGCCACAAGCCGGCAGCCGACGAGCCCGCGCACACCGACGAGAACGAGGAGGTCGCGGTATGAGCACCCTGGCCACGAAGCCCGCCGACAGCACCGCCGCAGCCTCCCGGCGGCCCGTGCCCGCCGAGGGCGGGATCGGCCTGCGGGGCAACCTGCGGCACATCGGCGCCCTGGCGCGCCGCAACGCGCTCCAGATCAAGGCGAACCCTGAGTCGATCTTCGAGGTCGTCCTCATGCCGATCGTCTTCATCCTGCTCTTCGTGTACGTCTTCGGCGGCGCGATCGCGGGCAAGGGCAACCAGGACGCCTACGTGAACTACCTGGTGCCCGGCATGATGGCGATGATGGGCCTGAACATCGCCATGGCGGTGGGCACCGGCGTCAACGAGGACTTCCAGAAGGGCGTGATGGACCGGTTCCGGTCCATGCCGATCGCCCGCTCCTCGGTCCTCGTCGCCAAGATCGTGGTCGAGATCGGCCGGATGCTGATCGCCACGGCCATCCTGCTCGGCATGGGCTTCCTGCTGGGCCTGGAGATCAAGACCTCGGTGCTCGACCTCTTCGCCGCGGTCGGCCTGTCGATGGTCTTCGGCGCCTCGCTGATGTGGATCTTCATCCTGCTCGGTCTGACCATGAAGACGGCCCAGGCCGTCCAGGGGGTCGCCATGCTGGTCCTGATGCCGCTGCAGTTCGGCAGCTCGATCTTCAGCCCGCCGTCGTCGATGCCCGGATGGCTGCAGAGCTTCACCGACTACAACCCGCTGTCCAACCTGGCCGACGCGGCCCGGAACCTCATCAACGGCGGCCCGGTCGCCCACTCGGTGTGGATGACCCTCGGCTGGTCGGTCCTGATCACCGCGGTGACGGCTCCGCTCGCGATCCGCAAGTTCCGCAAGAAGACCTGACCCCGGCCGGGTCAGACGAGGGCGGTGGCCTCCTCCAGGGTGAGGCCGCCGCCCTCTGCGGTGCAGCGGGCGTACTCCTCGTCGCCGAGCGCGGCCTTCGCCAGCCCCTCGGCCCAGGCGAACGCTTCCCGTTCGGTGCTGACGGCGTAGTGCCCGGCGGGCAGCAGGGCCCCGTACGCGCCGAGCAGCCGGGCCGCGTCCCGGGACCGGTCCTCGCCGCCGAGCGCGGCGTGCGAGCCCGCCGCGGTCATCAGGTAGACGGCGCTCATCTGCGGGGCGACCATCTGCGCGAGCGGGTCCTTGGCGCTCTCCAGTGCCTGGCGGACCTCGGCCAGTGCCTGTTCGTAGCCGCCGTCGAGGTTGTCCAGCCAGGCCAGGGTGCCGAGGAGGAAGCCGTCGAAGATCGCGTACGCGCCGAGGGCGAACTCCTCGCGCAACTGCACCAGCTGGGCGCGGCCCTCGGCGGTCCGGCCGGTGCGGGCCAGCCGCACCGCCAGGAACATCCGGGCGGCCGGCATGGCCTCGTTGCCGAACTGCTCCGGGGTGGCCACGACCTCCCGCAGGATCCGCTCGGCCTCGTCCCCTTCGCCCTTCTCGCCGAGCACCCCGGCCAGCCGCACCCGCAGGACGGTCACCTGGGCTTCGGCTCCCAGCTGCCGGGCGCGGTCCACGGCGGCCCGGAAGTCCGCGGCCGCCGCCGCGTACTCGCCGCGGCGCTCCCTGGCCTCGGCGCGGGCCGAGAGGGCCTCGGCGCAGCCCCAGTCGTCGCCGAGCGCGGCGAAGAGCGCGAGGCTCTCCTCGGCGTCGCGGGAGGCGTCGCCGACCCAGTCGGCCCGGTTGGCGAGCACGTTGGCGCGCAGCTGGAGGGCGGAGGCGAGTTCCCAGGTGTAGCCGAGTTCGCGGCTGGTCGCGACGGCGGCGTCGAGGGCCTCCCGCAGCAGGTCCGCGTCCCCGGAGATCATCACGGCGAAGATCCACAGGCCGCCGGGTGCACGGCAGGTCTGCGGCAGGCCCGGCCGGTAGGCGGCCAGCATGCCGGCGATCTGGTCGCGGACCTCCGGCGAGTGCCAGGTCAGGGTGGACTGGTCGACCGAGGCGAGCTGGATCAGCCGGATGCCGCGGCGGGCCTCGGTGAGCAGTTCGCCGCTGTAGGGCGGGGGCGAGTCGATGACCCGGTCCGGGATCGGCGGGGCGGGGAGGACGGGCCGCGCCTTGAAGGGGTCCGGTCCGAGCGCCGCGGCCGCCGCCGACCAGTGGCGGGACTCGGAGCGCAGGTCGTGCATGTGCCAGTACCAGCCGAGGGAGTGGACGAGGCAGATGACCTCGTGCTCGTCGCGGGCGGCGGCGGCCCGGCGCAGCGCCGTACGGACGTTCTCGTACTCGGTGGTCAGCAGGCGGGCAGCGGCGCGCTGGGTGCGGCCGCGCAGCAGCGGTTCGGTACGGCGGGCCAGTTCGCGGTAGTGGACGAGGTGCCGGCGTTCGGTGGCGGCCCGGTCCCCGCCGGCCTCGGCGAGGCGTTCGGCGGCGTACTCGCCGACGGTCTCCAGCAGCCGGTAGCGCATCCCGTCGGCGGGCCCGGCGGCCGCGACGACGAGGGACTTGTCGACGAGCGAGCCGAGGAGGCCGGCGACGTCGAGGGGGGCGAGCCGGTCGCCGTCGGCGCAGACCGCCTCCGCCGCGGCGAGGTCGCAGCCGCCGGCGAACACCGACAGGCGGCGCAGGACGGCGCGTTCGGGCTCGTCCAGCAGGTCCCAGGACCAGTCGACGACGGCGCGCAGGGTCTGCTGGCGGGGCAGGACGGTCCGGCTGCCGCTGGTGAGCAGGCGGAAGCGGTCGTCGAGCCGGTCGGCGATCTGGCGCGGGGTCAGCAGCCGCAGCCGGGCGGCGGCGAGCTCGATGGCGAGCGGCATGCCGTCGAGTCGGCGGCAGATCTCGGCGGCGGCCGCGGCGGTGTCCGTGGCGTCTGCGGCGTCTGCGCTGTGTGCGGTGGGTGCGGTCCCCGGACCGGCGGGGCCCGCGTCCACGGTGAAGCCGGGCCGGGCGGCGGCGCCCCGGTCGGCGAGCAGCCGCAGCGCCATGGGGCCGGGCAGCGGCCCGACCGGGCGCAGCGATTCCCCGGGCACGCCGAGGGGTTCGCGGCTGGTGGCGAGGATCCGTACGCCGGGGCAGCAGGCGAGCAGCTCCTCGGCGAGCCGGGCGGCGGCCTCGATCACGTGCTCGCAGTTGTCGAGGATCAGCAGCAGCCGGCGCCGCGCGCAGTGGTCGATGAGGCGGAGCACGGGGTCGTCGCCGTGGCGCTCGGTGAGCGCGCGCAGCTCCTCGCCCGCGACGCCGCGCCGGGTGCCGTCGCGGGCCCCGAGGGCGGCGAGGACCGCTTCGGGCACGTCGTCCGGGTCGTCGACCGGTGCGAGTTCGGCGAGCCAGAGGCCGTCCGGCCACTGCTCGGCGGGCTGTGCCTCGGCGGCCTCCTGGGACAGCCGGGTCTTGCCCGCTCCGCCCGGGCCGAGCAGGGTCACCAGCCGCGAGCGGCGCAGGTCCCCGCCGATCGCCTCGATGTCGGTCTCGCGCCCGACGAAGGTGGTGAGGCGGACGCGCAGGTTGCCGTGGGGCCGTGCGGCGGGTGCGGCGGGTGCCGGAGGGGCGGCGGGGGCGGGGTCCTGCCTGCCGGGGGACAGCAGTGCGGCGTGCAGGGCGCGCAGCTCCGGCCCGGGGTCCGCGCCGAGCCGGGCCGCGAGCTCCTTGCGTACGGTCTCGTAGGCGGCCAGGGCCTCGGCGGGGCGGCCGGTGTCCCGCAGGGCGCGGATCCGCAGGGCGTGCAGGGGCTCGTCGAGGGGGCGTTCGGCGCACAGGGCGGTCAGTTCGGGCAGGACCCGGGCGGTCTCGCCCGGCTCTCCCGCGGCCAGGGCGGCGGCGAGCCGGCCCCGGCGGGCGTCGAGCCGCACGGTGTCCCAGCGGGCCGCGTCCGCGGACCGGTCGGGGAGGTCGGCGAACGCCGGGCCGCGCCACAGTGCGAGCGCGTCGTCGTAGAGCGCGGCGGCCGCTCCCGCCCGGCCCTCCTCCAGGGCCCGGGAGCCTTCGGCGGCGAGCCGTTCGAAGCGGAAGACGTCGACGTCCTCGCGGGCGGCGGCCAGCCGGTAGCCGCCCGCCACGGACTCGACGGCGCCGTGCCCGATGGCCCGCCGCAGCCGGCCGACCAGGGCCTGGAGCGCGGCGGTCGCGTCGGCGGGCGGCTCGCCCGCCCACACCTCGGTGACGAGCAGGTCCGCGGAGAGAGCGCGGCCGGGCCGGGCGGCGAGGGCGGTGAGCAGCGCGCGCAGGCGGGCCCCGCCGAGGGCGACGGTGCTGCCGTCGTCACGGACGACTTGGGTACTGCCGAGAATCGCGTAGCGCACCGCCCCATTGTCCCCGTCCGCGGTGTGCGGCCCGCCTTCCGGGGCCCGCGCGGGTACGGGGCGGCCGAGTGGCGGGGCGCGGGGGCAGGGTAGGTTCGGCGGCATGGGTGGACAGACGCGTCACAGTGACCGACGGGTGAGCCCCGTCTTCCTCGGGATCGTCGCCGTCATGGCCGTCACGGGATGGGCGGTGTGGACGGAGTTCGCGTCCAGCACCGGCTTCGCGGTCTTCCTCTTCGTCACGTCCGCCTGGATCGTGTCGCTGTGCCTGCACGAGTACGCGCACGCGCGCACGGCTCTGCACGGCGGGGACATCTCCGTGGGCGCCAAGGGCTATCTGACGCTCAATCCGCTCAAGTACACGCACGCCCTGCTCAGCATCGTGCTGCCCGTGGTCTTCGTGATCATGGGCGGCATCGGCCTGCCGGGCGGCGCGGTGTTCATCGAGCGCAACCGGATCGAGGGGCGCTGGAAGCACAGCCTGATCTCGGCCGCGGGCCCGCTGACGAACGTCCTCTTCGCCTTCGTGTGCACGGCGCCGTTCTGGCTGGGTGCGCTGGACGGCGTGCCCGCGCCGTTCCGCTACGCGCTCGGCTTCCTCGCGCTGCTCCAGATCACGGCCGCGATCCTGAACTCCCTGCCGGTTCCGGGGCTGGACGGCTACGGCGTGATCGAGCCCTGGCTGTCGTACCGGGTGCGCCGCCAGATCGAGCCGTACGCGCCCTTCGGGCTGCTCGGGGTGTTCGTGGTGCTCTTCATCCCCGAGGTGAACGCCGTCTTCTTCGACGCCGTCTACGCGATCCTCAACGGTCTCGGGGTCACGGACGTCGATGCGTACTGCGGCCGCGACCTCTACCGCTTCTGGCAGGAGACGAACGAGTACTGCCAGGCCGGCGTCTGACCGGCCGCTGTGGCCGGTCGGCTGCGCCGGCCGGTCAGCCGCTGAAGGGGCCGCCTGCGGCAGCGGCCTTCTGGGCCTTCGCCTTGCGGAGGTAGTACCAGGCCATGTTCGACGACACGCCCGCGAGCAGCACCCACACGATCCCGAGGAAACTGCCCTCCACGAAGGCGACCACGGCTGCGGCGACGGCGAGGGCGCAGACGACAAGGGCGAACACGGCGAGGCGGGGCATGGGGGGAGGCTCCTAGCGGCGGGCGGTGTGGTGGTGCGCACCCAGTGTCCCCCATGCCCCGCAGGGATTCGGTAAGGGGCTGCGCGCGGCGCTGGGGGGGGGGGGGGGGGGGGGGGGGGGAGGGGGGGGGGGGGGGGGGGGGAGCGACAAGACCCTCCGGACTTGTTTC
>NZ_JBVJWO010000032.1:0-48139 GCF_055602345.1 Streptomyces sp. NPDC037401 | reverse complement strand
GGGGACCTCCGAGGGGAGGGGGTTGTTGGGGCCCCACCCCCGTCCCCCCCCTCCCCGCAGGGGATCGGGGAGGGGCCTACCCAAGACCCCCCGCCCCCCCCCCCGCGCCCCCCGCGGCGGGCGGCTCAGACGTCGGTGACGCGCAGGCCCGCGTGGGCCTTGTAGCGGCGGTTCACGGAGATCAGGTTCGCGACGAGCGACTCGACCTGGTGGGCGTTGCGCAGCCGGCCCGCGAAGACGCCGCGCATCCCGGGGATGCGCTGGGCCAGCGCCTGGACCAGGTCCGTGTCGGCGCGGGCCTCGCCCAGCACCATGACGTCGGTGTCGATCTCCTCGATCGACTCGTCCTGGAGCAGGACCGCCGAGAGGTGGTGGAAGGCCGCGGTGACCCGCGACCCGGGGAGCAGGGCGGCGGCCTGCTGTGCGGCGCTGCCCTCCTCGGGCTTGAGGGCGTACGCGCCCTGTTTGTCGAAGCCGAGCGGGTTGACGCAGTCGACCACGAGCTTCCCGTCGAGCTCCTCGCGCAGCGCCTCGAGGGTCTTGGCGTGGCCGTCCCACGGCACCGCGATGATCACGATGTCGCTGCGGCGGGCGCACTCGGCGTTGTCGGCGCCCTCGACGCCGAGGCCCAGCTCGTCGGCCGCGGTCTGCGCGCGCTCGGCGGCGCGCGAGCCGATGATCACCTTCTGGCCGGCCCGGGCCAGCCGGTAGGCGAGGCCGCGGCCCTGGTCGCCGGTGCCGCCGAGGACGCCGACCACCAGGCCGGAGACGTCGGGCAGCTCCCAGGGGTCCTTCGCCGGTGCCTTGGCCGGCGGCTTCGGGGCGGTGTCGGGGCTGTCAGTGGAAGTCATGGGCCGACCCTACTGCCGCTGCCGAATGGGTGACTGCGCAACAAGCGTTCCCCTCCGTCCCGCGCGTACGGCAGGATTCCGCTTCATGGACGCCGTGAGAGTGGCGCTGCTGCGCGAGGTTCTGGCGGGAACGGAGTGGCCGGGGGCCGCCCGGCGCTTCGCCGGCGGTCTGCGCGCGTCCGTGGTGCCCGCCGGCGGCGGCCTGCTCCTGGTCGGCACCGAGCAGTACGAGCCCTGGCACCTGGCCGCGCACCTGGTGGACGAGGCCGCCTGGTCCGGGCAGCCGGAGCTGGCCCCGACGCTCGTACGGCACCGGGTGCGCCCCGGCGAGCCCCCGCACCTGTCGGTGGGGCTGGGGCGCCTGGAAGCGGCCCGGCGCGGGGAGACGCTGCTGGTCGTGTCCCCGGAGGGACCCGGCGAGGGGCCGGGCGAAGGGCTCCTGGAGCGGGTGCACGACGCCCGCCGGGCCGGGGCGACGGTCCTGTCCCTGGACGGCGGGGGCGACGAGCTGCGGGCGCTGGCGCACGAGGCGCTGTCCGTCCCGCCCGATGCCGGGCTGGACCTCGACACCGTGCAGCACCTGGTCAGTGCGGCGGCCGGGGAGAACTGCCTGCCGGCGCAGCGCGCGCCCCGGCGGTTCCGGGACCGGCTGTCGCGGCTTGCGGACCAGCTGACCGCACCGCCGCCCAGCCGCTGGTAGGGGTGCCGGCGCCAGCGGCCGCTCCCCGGGTCAGGTGGCCGTACCGGTGCCCTCGCCGTTGGTGCCGCCGGGGCCGCCAGTGCCGTGAGCGCCGTCAGTGCCGCCCTGGCCGTCGGCGGACTTGTTGTGCCACCTGGGGTCGTTCTCCCACTCCAGGTTGCGTTCCTCCGCGGTCTGCATGGCGCGCGCCGCTTCCTCCGGGGTGTCGTACGGACCGAACCGGTCCTTGGCAGGGCACTCCGGGCCCTCCTCGACCTTCTTGTGGACGAGGCAGTAGTACCATTCGCCCGCTTTGCCCACCTGACGCTTCTTGAACAGGGCCATCTGCGGCTCCTCTCTCTGCCGCCATGCTGCCCGATCCGCGCTCGATACACTCGCATGCATGTCTGGCCAGTCGCTGCTCGTTCCAGGGGAGCTCTCTCCCACCCGTTCCGTTCCCGGCAACATCCGCCGACCCGAGTACGTGGGCAAGCCCGCGCCCACTCCGTACGCCGGTCCGGAGGTGCAGTCGGCCGAGACCATCGAGGCCATGCGCATCGCCGGCCGGATCGCCGCACAGGCGATGGAGGAGGCCGCGAAGCTGATCAAGCCCGGGGTGACCACCGACGAGCTCGACCGGGTGGCCCACGCGTACATGTGCGACCACGGCGCATACCCCTCGACCCTCGGCTACCGCGGCTTCCCCAAGTCGCTGTGCGCCTCGGTCAACGAGGTCATCTGCCACGGCATCCCGGACTCGACCGTCCTCCAGGACGGCGACATCGTGAACCTGGACGTCACGGCGTACATCGGCGGCGTGCACGGGGACAACAACGCCACGTACCTGTGCGGCGAGGTGGACGAGGAGTCGCGGCTGCTCGTGGAGCGGACCCGCGAGGCCCTGAACCGCGCGATCAAGGCCGTGCGGCCGGGCCGCCAGATCAACGTCATCGGCCGGGTCATCGAGTCCTACGCCAAGCGCTTCGGCTACGGCGTCGTGCGGGACTTCACCGGCCACGGCATCAACTCGTCGTTCCACTCCGGGCTGATCATCCCGCACTACGACAGCCCGCACGCCACCACCGTCATCGAGCCCGGCATGACCTTCACGATCGAGCCGATGCTGACGCTGGGCACCCACGAGTACGACATGTGGGAGGACGGCTGGACCGTGGTCACCAAGGACCGCAAGCGGACGGCGCAGTTCGAGCACACCCTCGTCGTCACCGCCACGGGTGCGGAGATCCTGACGCTGCCGTAGCGTCTTCTCCGTGGACGTTTTACCGACAGGACGTCGGGAACACATTGACTTAGGTATGCCTAAGTAGGAGGATCGGGCGTGGCGGTACCCGCTGCCGCCACGCCCGGTGCCCCTTTCCCGTCCCCATCGGTCCCTGGAGGTCCGTCTTGGACGCCTTCTCTACGGTCATCCGCGTCGCCTCGCACGAGCAGCACACCGAAGCCGAGACCTCGGCCTTCATGAGCGACCTGCTGGGCGGCAGGCTCGGCGTGGACGCGTACGCCCGCTACACCGAGCAGCTCTGGTTCGTCTACCGGGCGCTGGAGGAAGGCGCGGCGGCGCTGCGCGACGACCCGGTCGCCGGTCCGTTCATCCGGCCCGAGCTGATGCGGGTGGCGGAGCTGGAGCGGGACCTGGCCCACCTGCGGGGCGAGGGCTGGCGCGAGTCGCTGGTGGCCCTTCCGGCCACGCGGGCGTACGCCGCGCGGGTCGCGGAGTGCGCCGCGGGCTGGCCCGGCGGCTACGTCGCCCACCACTACACCCGGTACCTCGGCGACCTCTCCGGCGGCCAGATCATCCGGGACAAGGCCGAGCGGACCTGGGGCTTCGCGCGCAAGGGCGACGGCGTGCGGTTCTACGTGTTCGAGCAGGTGGCCAACCCGGCCGCCTTCAAGCGCACCTACCGCGAGCTGCTCGACGCCGTCCCGGTCGACGACCTGGAGAAGCAGCGCATCGTCGACGAGTGCAAGCGCGCCTTCGACTTCAACGGCGCGGTCTTCCGCGAACTGGGCGAGCAGTTCCCGCTCAGCGCTTAGCCGCCGCGGGCACGCCGCCCGCGGGCGCGAACCGGACCCGGCCGCCGATCTCGATCGTGCCGTCGGGTCCGGGTGCCGTCAGGATCTGCGATCCCGCGCCCTGGGTGATGTTCAGGGCGCGGTTCAGCTGTGCCGTCAGCAGCAGCGCCGCCGAGCCGGTGGCCTCGTCCTCGGCGATGGTTCCCGGACAGTCCCCGCCCGCGCAGGAGCCGGGGCCGCCGCCGCAGGTGTGCGGGCGCCGGGGGAAGCCGCGGGCGCGGATGCGGCCCGCCGTCTCGTCCTCCCAGGCCCAGGCGTACAGCCAGCCCTCTCCGGGCGGTGGGGCGGGCAGCGCGTCGACCTCGGCGGCGCTCGCGTACTGCCGGGTCTGCTTGCCCTCGGCCCAGTCGGCGCGGGCCGTGATCCAGGTGAACTCGCCGTCGTCGCGCGCCCACACCTCGCCGACCGGCGGGTGGAGCTCCTCCACGTCCAGCAGCCAGGCGACCCCCACCAGCGGGTGCCCCGCGAAGGGGAGCCGCATGCCGGGCGTGCGGATGTCGACGACCCCGCGCTCGGGGTCGTCGACGAACACCGTCTCGCTGAAGCCGAGTTCAGCGGTGAGCGCCTGACGGGAGGCGTCGTCGGGGCACGTCCGGCCGTCGCGTACGACACCCAGCAGATTCCCGTGGCGCCCGTCGCCCGCGCAGAACACCTTGAGCACGTCGAGATCGTTCACGCGGGCATTCAAGCACGGCAGGTCAGGCCGGGGAGGCCGTCCGGCGGGTGCGGGCGGCGAAGACCACCGCGGCGCCGGCTCCGGCGATCAGCCCGGCGGCGGTGAGCAGGGTGCCCGCGGGGACGCCGGCGCCGGTCGCAGCGAGGTCGCCGCCCACCGAGCCGCCGGTGGAACCGCCCACCGCGCCGCCGCCGGCCGTACCCCCCGTGGTGCCGGCCGTGCCGCCGCCCGCCGTGCCCCCGGAGGCGGCCGGCAGGGCCGCGTCCTTCTTCACGGACACGGAGAGGGTGACCGGGTCGACCGGGTCGCCCTTCTTGTACATCGAGCCGGTGGTGTCGTTGGCGAAGGCGGCCGCGCCGTCCGCGGTGAAGGCGGCGGGCACCGCCTTGAAGGTCAGCACTCCGGCCTTGGTCTTGTAGACGGCGCGGGAGAGGTCGAGGGTGGCGAAGGAGACGTTCTTCTTCGTGCCGGACGCGGTCTCGACGTCGAGGACGAGGGTGCCCTTCTTGCCCGCGGTGCCGATGCGGACGTTGGAGAACGTCATGTCGATGCCGTGGGCGGGGTACGAGAAGCGCAGCGCGCCCTTGAAGGAGGCCCTCAGCTTCTTGCCCGTGACGTCGAGGGTGCCGGCGGCCGGCCGGAAGTCGAAGGTGTCGCCGTTCTTGACGGCGCCGGCGCCCGGGGTGACGGTGCCGCCGCTCTGGACGTACCGGCGGAAGGACTCCTTCACGCCCCAGGTGACCTTGCCGTCCAGGACCTTCTTCGCGCCCGGCGCGGGAGTCGCCGGCGTGCTGGGCTCGGGGGTCGGCTTCGGGGTCGGCTTGGGCGTGGGCTTCGGAGTCGGCTTCGGGGTGGGCGACGGGGTCGGCGTGGGCTGCTCGAACTTGAGGGCGATGGTCAGCGGGTCGCCCGCGATGCCCTCGTAGGGACCGCCGAGCTGGGCGGCGGCCTCCTTGGTGAGGGTGGTGGGCAGCTTCTCCAGCGACGGGCCGGTGACGGCTGCGGTGGCGAGCGGCACGTCCTCGGTGGTCGTGCCGTTCTTGGTGACGTCGGCGGTCAGCTTCTTCCTGCCGCTGTCGAAGCGGAAGTCGGCGAGCTTGACCTCGAAGCCGTGGGCCGTCGACTTGAAGGTGACACTGCCCTTGAAGGCCGTGGTGACGATGTGGGTGACCGGGTCGTACTGACCGCTCGC
Source organism: Streptomyces sp. NPDC037401 (assembly GCF_055602345.1). Lineage (NCBI taxonomy): Bacteria > Bacillati > Actinomycetota > Actinomycetes > Kitasatosporales > Streptomycetaceae > Streptomyces > Streptomyces sp. NPDC037401. The sequence goes on along the minus strand of NZ_JBVJWO010000032.1, from coordinate 42,647 downwards.
CGAGCCGAAGCGGAAGGTGCCGTCGGCGTTCTTCTTCGCGCCGTCCGAGACGGTGATGGTGCCCTGCGCCATGCCGGTGACGTAGTCGCGGTAGCGCTTGACCACGCCCCAGTCGAGGGTGCCGTCGGCGATCTTCATCGGGGGCCGGGCGGCGGGCGCCCGGTCGGCGCTCGCGGCTGCCCCTGCGGGCACCACGAAGGCGGTCGTGCCGAGCGCGGCGGCGGTCAGGATCGCGGCCGCGGCGGCGATCGTACGACGATGTGAGGCGTACATGACAGGAATCTCCTGAACGGAAGGGGTGTCGGGGAGGGAGACGGGTGGCGCCCGGCGGCTACGAGGCCGGGCTACGGCGGAGTTTGCGGACGAGCAGGAACGCGACGCCGGCGAGGAGGACGACGCCGCCTGCCAGGCCCGCGTACAGCCCGGTGTCCGAGGACTCCGCAGGGGCGGCGGCCGCTGCAGCGGCCCCGCCGTCCGCGGGGGCGGCGGACGGGGGCGCCGCGGACGCGGTCGAGCCCAGGTCGGGCAGCGCGGGGAGCTGCGCCTGCGCGTCGACGGCGACGGAGAGGGTGACGGGGTCCATTTCGGTGCCCGCCCGGTACATGGAGCCGAAGGCCTTGGAGCCGCCCTCGGTGAGGGTGGCGGGCGCCTCGGCGAGGACGGCCAGCCCGTCCTTGACGGCAAGGCCGCGGGCGTCGAACTCCACGATCGGTACGGCCTTCTGCACGGCATCCGCGGTGGTGACGTCCGCGAGCAGGGTGCCCTTGCCGCCCGCCACCTTGACGGCGACCTTGCCGAAGGCGAGGTCGATGTGGGCGCCGGTGAACTTCACGGTGCCCGCGAATGCCGCGTCGAGCGCGCCCCGGCCCTGGTCGTACGTACCCCTGCCCTGCGGGAAGCGGAAGAGCGCGCCACCGTCCAGGGCGCCCTGGGCGAGCTCCCAGCGGCCCTGCTCGACGGAGCCGGTGACGTACTCGCGGAAGGTGCGGCGCACGCCCCAGTCGACGGCCGCGTCGGCGAACGATCCGGCGGCGGGCCGGGGCGCGGCGGTGGCACCGGGACGGGCGGTGGGCTGCTTCGGGGCCGCGTCGACCACGTCGACGGACAGGCTCACGGGGTCGAGCTGCGCGCCGGCGGCGTAGTAGCCCGCGAAGGCCTTGGCGCCCTGCGCGGTCAGCGTCGCGGGCACGTTGGCGAGTACGACGGGACTGCCGCCGCCCGTCATGGTGATGCCCGCGAGTCCGAGGGTGGCGAGCGGGACGCGGGTGTCGGTGGTGACCGGCCCGCTGCCCTTGGCCCGGCCGGTCACATCGGCGTACAGGGTGCCGGTGCCGCCCGAGATGCGGATCGCGGGACGCTCGACGGTGAGGTCCAGTTCGTGGGTGCCGTCGGCCTTCTGGTGGCCGTGGAACTGCACGCCGCCGCGGAACGCCGCCTCGAAGGCCCCGGTGGCCGGGTCGTACGAGCCGGTCGCCGAGTGGAAGCGGAAGAGGCTGCCGCCCGCGGTGGCGGCTCCGCCTTTCAGCCGGAAACCGCCTTTTGCGATGGGGCCGGTGACATAACTCTGGAAGGACGATTTGATGCCCCAGTCGAGCCGCCCGCCCTGCACGGTGCGGCCCGCCGCCTCTGCGGTGGCCGCGGGGAGCAGTGCCGCCGACAGGGTCACGAGCAGCGTGACGACGAACGCACGGAGACCACGTGCTGGTCGTGCGGACATGAAAGCCCCTCCAGGGTCTGGTAAGTAAGGTTAGGCTAACCTAAGCTACCCCTGCCGGGTAGGGAACCCCCCGGTCCCCAGAACCTTCAGCCGGACGACAGGACGGTGCCTTCGTGCGTACGCCCGCGGCCTCAACCCGCTTCCCCCGCCTGGCAGCAGCCCTGGTCGCCCTGGCGCTCGCCGCGGCCGGCTGCGGGGCGCAGGACGATCCGGCGGCGGCCCCGCGGGCCCGCCCGGCCGCGGCCCCCGACCGCGTCGAACCGCTCTCCCCCGCACCCGTCCCCGCCCTGCCGGCCACGGTCCCGTCCGCCGACGGCACCCGGGTCACGGTGGCCTCCGCGGACCGGATCGTGCCGCTCTCCGGCAGCCTGAACGAGATCGTGCACACCCTCGGGCTGGGCCCGAAGGTGGTGGCCCGCGACATCACGGCCACCTTCGAACAGGCCGCGAAACTCCCGGTGGTGACCCGCGCCCACGACGTCTCCGCCGAGAGCGTGCTGTCGCTGCGCCCCACCCTGGTCCTCGCGGAGAGCACCTCCGGTCCCGCGGAGGCGGTCCGGCAGATCCGCGAGGCGGGCATCCCGTTGCTCGTGGTCGCCCCGGCCAAGTCCCTGGACGACGTACCGAAGCGGATCAGCGCAGTCGCCGCGGCGCTGGGCGTCGCGGACGCCGGCACCCGCCTCAACGACCGCACCGCCGAGCGCATCTCGGCCGTGCGCAAGGACATCCCGGCCTCCGCCGCCGCGAAGAAGCCGCGGGTGGCGTTCCTCTACCTGCGCGGCACGGCCGCGGTCTACCTGCTCGGCGGCCGAGACTCCGGCGCCTCCTCGCTGCTGGAGGCCGCGGGCGCGCTCGACGCGGGCAAGGAGTCCGGCCTCACCAAGGACTTCACGCCGCTCACCAGCGAGGCCCTGGCCGCCGCGGCCCCCGACGCGATCCTCGTCATGGCCAAGGGACTCGACTCGGTGGGCGGCGTGGACGGACTCGCGAAGATCCCGGGCGTGGCCCAGACGCCCGCCGGGATGGACCGGCGCGTGGTGAGCATCGACGACGGCGTCCTGCTCAACTACGGCCCCCGCACGGACCGGGTGCTCGCGTCCCTGGTCGCCCAGCTCTACCGATCCGGCAAGGCGTGACGTGGCCCTCCCCCACCAGGCAGAACCAGCCACCACCGCGCAGGGCCCGGAGGGCACCGGCAGCACTGTCGGCACAACCGCCAACGCCCGCCCGGCCGGTGCAGCCGGGCCCGCCGGGCCGAACCGGCCCCGCCGGGCCGGCCCGGCAGGCTGGCTGACCGCCGGACTCGTCGCCGCCCTGGCCGTACTGGCCCTGCTCTCCGCGGGCCTCGGCGCCTACCCGATCCCGACCGCCGACGTCCTCGGCTCCGTCGGCCACCGCCTCGGCCTCGGCGGCGCCCCGCTCGACCGGGTCGCCGAGAGCGTGCTGTGGAACGTCCGCTTCCCGCGGATCGTGCTGGCGCTGCTCGTCGGCGCGAGCCTGGGCTGCGCGGGCGCCCTGATGCAGGGCGTGTTCGGCAACCCGCTCGCCGAGCCGGGCGTCATCGGGATCTCGGCGGGCGCCGCCGTCGGCGCCGTCGGCGCGATCGCCCTCGGGCTGACCTTCCTGGGCAACTGGACCGTGACCGCCTGCGCCTTCGTCTCGGGCCTGCTGACCGTCACCGCGGTCTACGTGCTCTCCCGCTCCGGCGGGAAGACGGAAGTGGTCACGCTCATCCTGACCGGAATCGCCGTCAACGCCTTCGCGGGCGCCCTGATCGGCCTGTTCGTCTTCTTCGCGGACAACGCCCAGATCACCCAGATCACCTTCTGGCAGCTCGGCTCGCTCGCCCAGGCCACCTGGCCCAAGGTGCTCGCCGTGCTGCCGTGCGCGCTCGCCGGACTGCTCGTCGCCCCCTTCCACGCCCGCCGCCTGGACCTGCTCGCACTCGGCGAACGCCCGGCCCGGCACCTGGGCGTGGACGTCGAGCGCCTGCGCGTCGTCCTCGTGCTCGTCGTGGCGCTGCTCACGGCGGCCGCCGTGGCCGTGGCGGGGATCATCGCCTTCGTCGGGCTGCTGGTGCCGCACCTGCTGCGGATGGCGAACGGGCCCGGCCACCGGTTCCTGGTCCCGGGCAGCGCGCTGGCCGGAGCCGTCGTCCTCGTCGCGGGCGACCTCGCCGCCCGCACCCTCGTCCCGCCCGCCGAGCTGCCGCTCGGGGTGCTGACGGCGCTGTTCGGCAGCCCGTTCTTCTTCTTCCTGCTGCGCAGGACCCGTCGCCGGCAGGGAGGCTGGGCATGAGGCTGACCTCGCTCCTGGGGCGGACCCGCAGACAGCTCCCGGCCCGCCCGGAACCCGGCGCGACCGTCGCCGAGGCCCGCGACCTGCACGTCCGGCTCGGCAGCCGCGAGGTGCTCGCCGGCATCGGCCTGGCCGTCCGCGCCGGCGAAGTCCTCGCCCTCGTCGGCCCCAACGGCGCCGGCAAGTCCACCCTGCTCGCCGCGCTGGCCGCCGACCTGCCCGCGGCCGGCGGGGAGCTGTGGATCGACGGCCGTCCGGCGGGCGACTGGCCCGCGCCGGACCTGGCGCTGCGCCGCGCCGTGCTCCCGCAGTCCGCCGAGCTCTCCTTCTCCTTCCCCGTCGGCGAGGTGGTCCGGATGGGCCGCGCACCCTGGGCCGGCACCCCCCGGGAAGAGGCCGACGACGCGGCGGTGGCCGCCGCCATGGCCGCGGCCGAGGTCACGGAGTTCGCGGAGCGGCCGTTCTCCGCACTGTCCGGCGGCGAGCGGGCGCGCGTGGCCCTGGCGCGGGTGCTCGCCCAGCAGGCCCCGCTGCTGCTCCTGGACGAGCCGACCGCCGCGCTGGACCTGCGCCACCAGGAGCTGGTGCTGCGCACCTGCCGGGAGCGGGCCGCGGCCGGGGACGCCGTGGTCGTCGTCCTGCACGACCTCGGCCTCGCGGCGGCGTACGCGGACCGGGCGGCGGTGCTGCACGGCGGACGGATCGCCGCGGACGGCCCGCCCGCGGAGGTCTTCGGGGACGCCCTGCTGAGCACGGTCTACCGGCAGCCGGTCGAGGTGTTCCCCCATCCGCGGACCGGCGCGCCGCTCGTGGTGCCCGTACGCGATCCCGCATGACCTCGCTCACCAACGCTTGACCCCTTGGCCAGGGCTTTGCGGTGCATGGGGCGGTCGTGAGCAGCCGGATCCGACCGTCCTCCAGGTCACGGTGTGGGCGCACTACCCGATCCCGGCGCTCGCCCTGTTCCCGGCCCCGGTAGGGTTCGGACGGTCGGCGGGGGCGAAGGAGCAGAAGAGCGAGCATGAGAAGGCTGAGGCAGTCGGCCGTACTGACGGCGGCAGTGGTCGTGCTGACTTTGACGGCGGGCGCGTGCACACAGGTGAAGGAACAGGAAGCCCTGGTGCCGGCGGCGACGCCGGCCGAGGCCGCGCAGATCCTCAAGGAGTTCGTCGCGACGTACAACCGCGCCGAGCAGTCCTACGACGCGAACCTGATCCAGAGCGCCACGGACGGTCCCTACGGCGACGGCCGCGCAGCCGCGCTGCGCGCGAGCAGGGCGCTCAAGCCCGGCGGCAATCCGCAGTACAAGCCGCTGGAGCTCACCGACGCCAAGTTCGCGATACCCAGGAACCAGGGCTGGCCCCGCTGGTTCGTCGCGGACACGGACACCAACCGCGACGAGAACACCGAGAACGCGGCGCGGCGGGTCGCCCTGGTCTTCAACAAGGACGCGGCGGACCACCCCTGGAAGGTCACCTACGTCCTGACGCTGCCGCCCGGCACGATGCCGGAGCTCCGCAAGGACAAGGACGGGTGGGCCGAGCCGGTCGCGCCCGACGCCGAGGACCTGTCCATACCCCCGGCGCAGCTGAGCGCGCGGTACGCGCAGTACCTCACCGACGGCGTGCCGAACGGCTTCGCCCCCGGTGCGCACACCACCGGCCGCCGGGCCGTCCGCGCCGACGGCGCCTACCAGCCCGGGTTCACGACGCAGGTCCTCGACCAGGCCGCCGACACCGGCGCGTACGCCCCGGTGGGCCTGCGGACCGCGGACGGCGGCGCGCTGGTGTTCTTCGCCACCCGGCAGTTCGAGCAGGTGAAGCTCGACAAGTCCGCCAAGAACGCCGCCATCCCGCTGCCGCCCGCGATGAAGGCCATCATGACCGGCACGCTCAAGGACACCCTGGTCCGCGAGAGGCTCTCCGCCCAGGCGGTCACGGTGCCCCCGGCCACCGACCCCGAGGCCCGGGTTTCCTTCCTCGGCCGCACCACCCAGGTGGTCGCCGCCAAGGGGAGCTAGCAGGGCTCGGTCAGGGCTACCGCTACCAGAGCCGGTCGACGGTCCCCGGGTACAGGCCGATCCGGCTGCCCGGGAAGGCGTCCCGGGCCGCCTGCGCCGCCGGGGAGAAGAAGCCCGCCAGCACCGCCTTGTCGAAGCCGGGCGCGTCGCTGGGGAGGGGGTCCCCTGGGGTGCCGCCGACCAGGACCGCGCCCGGGAGCGCCGACCAGCCCGCCGCTACGTAGAAGGGCAGCAGGCTCCGGTCGCAGGTGAACAGCCCGAGGTCGAGGTCCGGGTCGCCTGCCAGCCGCTCGCGGGCCGCCGTGACCAGCCGCAGGCCGTGGCCCCGGCCGCGGGCCGCGGCCCGGGTGACCACCGTGCTCAGCCCGGCGGCCCGGTAGGTGCGGCCCGCGTGGTCCAGGTCCTTGTGCAGCAGGTCCAGCGCGGCCACCACGGTCCCCGGGCCGTCCACCAGCAGCAGGGAGACGGGCCGCAGCAGCGGGTCGTGGCCCGGGCCCGCCGAGGGCGTCCCGTCCGCGGGCGGCCAGGCCTCGTCCTGGAGGGCGAGCACCTGGCCGCGCAGCGCCGGCGGGGTGTCCGCCTCGGGGAACGTCAGTACGCGCATGCGTCCCAGTATTCAGCCCGTCTCGCCGCCCGCCGGCCTGCGGCCCCGGTGCCCCGCTGCCCGGTTCAGGCGGCCGGGATGGCCACGCCCTCGCCCGAGACCCGGATCCGGGGGTCGCCCGCCCGCAGCTCCACGGTCAGCACGCCCGGCCGGCCCATGTCCACGCCCTGGTGCAGGGTGAGCTCCGCGTCCGCGGGCACGAGGGACAGTTCCCGGGCGTACGCGCCGAAGGCCGCGGCGGCCGCGCCCGTGGCGGGGTCCTCCACGACCCCGCCCACCGGGAAGGGGTTGCGTACGTCGAAGACCGTCTCCCCCGCGCGGTGGACGAGCTGCACGGTCGTGAGGTCCAGCCGCACCATCAGCGCCTCCAGGCGCCCGAAGTCGTAGGCGAGGTCCGCGAGCCGCTCGCGGGTGGCGGCGCCGAGGACCAGGTGCCGGGCACCGGCGTACGCGATCCGCGGCGGGATCGCCGGGTCCAGGTCGGCGGCCGGCCAGCCGAGCGCCGCCAGCGCCTCCGCGAGGTCGGCACCGGCGATCTCCTCGACCCGCGGCTCGACGCTGGTCAGCGTGGCCCGCAGCCGCCCGCCGCTCTCGGCGACCGTCACCGGCACCTCGCCGGCACCGGTGACGAACAGCAGGTCGCCGGGGCCGATCCGCTCGGCGAGGGCGACGGCGGTGGCGACGGTCGCGTGCCCGCAGAAGGGGACCTCGGCCTTGGGGCTGAAGTACCGCACGCCGAACGCCCGGCCGGGCTCGCCGTCGGTGCCCGCGGGCGGCGCGGTGAGGAACGCCGTCTCGCTGTAGCCGAGCCCGGCGGCGATGCCGAGCATCGCGGCCGCGTCCAGGCCGTCGGCGTCGAGCACGACCCCGGCGGGGTTGCCGCCCTCCGGGTCGCTGGAGAAGGCCGTGTAGTGCAGTACCTGAGTCATGGTCATGATCACGGCAACCCGCCCGGCCCGCCGGGCATTCCCGGGGCCCGCGGGCCTGCCGATGCCCGCTAGCCGCGCCCGATGTACGGCATGGCGGTCGCCATGACGGTCGCGAACTGCACGTTGGCCGCCAGCGGCAGTTCCGCCATGTGCAGCACGGTCCGGGACACGTCGGCCGCGTCCATCACGGGCTCGACGGCCAGCTGGCCGTTGGCCTGGAGGATCCCGGTCTGCATCCGCTCGGTCATCTCGGTGGCGGCGTTGCCGATGTCGATCTGGCCGCAGGCGATCCGGTACGGGCGCCCGTCGAGGGAGAGGGACTTGGTCAGGCCCGTCACGGCGTGCTTGGTGGCGGTGTACGCGACCGAGTGGGGCCTCGGCACGTGCGCGGAGATGGAGCCGTTGTTGATGATCCGGCCGCCCTGCGGGTCCTGCTCCTTCATCATGCGGAAAGCCCCCTGCGCGCAGAGGAACGCTCCGGTCAGGTTCACGTCCACGACCTGCCGCCAGGCCTCGTACGAGACGTCCTCCAGCGGCACCCCGGCCGGCCCGAAGGTGCCCGCGTTGTTGAAGAGCAGGTCGAGCCGCCCGTACCGCTCGCGCACCGCCGCGTAGAGGGCGGCCACGTCGTCCGGCGCGCTGACGTCGGCCGGTACGCACAGCACCTCTGCCCCGCCCGCCGCCCGCGCGGTCTCGGCGAGCGGCTCGGCCCGCCGTCCGGCGATGGCCAGCGACCAGCCCGCGGCGGCCAGCGTGAGCGCGACGGAGCGCCCGATGCCGGAGCCCGCGCCCGTCACGACAGCGATCTTCTTCCCGCTTGCGTCCATGAGGCCGCAATGTACGGGAACGGTGCCCCGGACCCCGGGACGTTCCACCAGCTGAGAGGACGGGCACCGGCCGCGTCCTAGACTTTCGGGGTGAACCTCTCCGTCCGTACCGCCGACGCCCTGCGTGCGGCTCTCTCCGGCCTGCTCGACGGGCTGCCGCCGAAGCAGGCCGCGCTGGCCGTCGACCGGCTGATCGCCAACTACCGGGGGCGCACCCCGACCGACGCACCCGTGCTGCGCGACCACTCCGACGTGGCCGCGTACGCCGCGTACCGGATGCCCGCGACGTTCGGGGCCGTGAGCTCCGCCCTGGCGGGACTGGCGGCAGCGGCTCCGGACTGGGCGCCGGCCTCCCACGTGGACGTCGGCGGCGGCACCGGCGCGGCGACCTGGGCGGTGGATGCGACCTGGGACGGCCCGCGGACGACCACCGTCCTCGACTGGGCGGAGCCGGCGCTCGCGCTGGGACGCGAACTGGCGCAGGCGTCCGGCTCGGCGGTGCTGGAGGGCGCGGCCTGGCGCAAGGCGGTCATCGGCCCCGGGCTCGCGGTCCCGGAGGCGGACCTGGTGACGGTCTCGTACGTCCTGGGCGAGCTGACCGAGGAGGCCCGCGGTGCGGTCGTCGCGGAGAGCGCGGCCCGCGCCTCGGCCGTGGTGGTCATCGAGCCGGGCACCCCGGAGGGCTACCTCCGCATCCGCGAGGCGCGCGACCGGCTGGTCGCCGCGGGCATGCACGTGGCGGCGCCCTGCCCGCACGACGGGACCTGCCCGATCGTGCCGGGCGAGGACTGGTGCCACTTCTCGGCCCGGGTCAGCCGCAGCTCCCTGCACCGCCAGGTGAAGGGCGGCACGCTGGCCTACGAGGACGAGAAGTTCAGCTACGTGGCCGCGACCCGCTTCCCCACCGCACCGGCCGCGGCCCGCATCACCCGCAAGCCGCAGATCCGCAAGGGTCTGGTCCTGCTGGACCTGTGCGGCCCGGAGTCCCGGGGCCTGTACCGCGAGAACGTGTCCAAGAAGCACGGGGCTCTGTACAAGGCGGCCCGGGACGCGGAGTGGGGCGACGCCTGGCCGCCGGAGGGCGAGGACTGAGCGGGCGCGCTCCGGCGGCCGGGGGGCACGCGGCCGGGGTCACGGGACCGGCGGCCGCGGGAGCGGGGTCACGGCGCCGGGCGCAGCTCCTGCGTGCAGCACTTCACGCTGCCGCCGCCCTTGAGCAGCTCGCCCAGGTCCATCCCGATGGGCTCGAACCCGCGCTCCCGCAGCGGTTCGAAGAGGCCGACGGCCTGCTGCGGGAGCAGGACGTGGCGGCCGTCGGAGACGGCGTTGAGGCCCAGCGCCGCCGCGTCCGCCTCGGTCGCGAGCAGGGCGTCGGGGAAGAGCCGGCGCAGGACCGAGCGGCTGCCGGGCGAGAACGCCTGCGGGTAGTACATGACCTCGTCGCCGTCGAGGACGGACAGGGCCGTGTCCAGGTGGTAGTACCGCGGGTCCACCAGGTCGAGGCCGATCACCGGGCGGCCGAAGAACTCCTGCGCCTCGTCGTGCGAGAGCGGGCTGGAGCGGAAGCCCCGGCCGGCGAGCAGGTAGCGGCCGGTGACGGCGAAGTCGCCCTCGCCCTCGTTGATGTGGGAGGGCTCGTGGACGTCGGTGAAGCCGTGGGCGCGGAACCACGCGAGGTGGGCCTCGGCCTCGGCGGCGCGTTCGGGGTAGGCGAAGCGGGCGCCGAGCACCCTGCCGTCGACGACGGTCGCGCCGTTGGCGGCGAAGACCATGTCGGGCAGGTCGGGCTGCGGTTCGAGCAGTTCGACGGTGTGACCGAGCGAGCGGTACCTGTCGCGCAGGTCCTCCCACTGGGTCAGGGCGAGCCCCAGGTCCACCGGCTTGGCCGGATCCATCCACGGGTTGATGGAGTAGCTGACCCTGAAGTGCGCGGGTGGGCACATCAGGTAGCGGCGGGGTGTGGCGTCTCGGCGCAAAGAAGGCTCCTCACGGGACAGCACGAAGCAGGAAGAGAATCGTCTCTCCACTTCGCTCACGGCGCATTGAACTGATCGGGTGGTTTGCCCGTCGGAGAGGTGTCCGAAGCCTTGCGCTAGGTTTTGCGCCATGCCCGCCGCCAAGCCCGCCAAGCCCGCCACGCCCGACAAGCCCGCCAAGCCCGCCGGGCCCGCGGCTTCCGCCAAGAGCCCCGATGCGACCCGCCGCAGCGAGCGGTCCCGCCGCGCCATCCTGGACGCCGCGCTCGCCCTGGTCGGCGAGGTCGGCTACAACAAGCTGACCGTCGAGGCGATCGCCGCCCGCGCGGGCGTCGGCAAGCAGACCATCTACCGCTGGTGGACCTCCAAGGCCGAGGTGCTGCTCGACGCCTCCCTCGCCCTGGCCGGGGACGCGGCGGCGGAGGGCGAGTGGGCCGGCTTCCCGGACTCCGGGGACCTCGCGGCGGACCTGCGGCTCGTGCTGCGGGCGACGGTGGACGAGCTGAACGACGAGAAGTACGAGGCCCCGACCCGCGCGCTGACCGCCGCCGGGGCGACCGACCCCGAGCTCGGCGCCCGCTTCACGGAGCAGCTCCTCGCCCCGCAGCTCGCGCTGTACGAGGAGCGGTTGCGTGCGGCGCGGGAGGCCGGGCAGCTCGCCGGGGACGTGGACCTGCGGCTCGCCGTCGAGATGCTGCTCGGGCCGCTCACGCACCGCTGGCTGCTGCGCACCGGGCCGCTCACGCACGCGTTCGCGGACGCGCTCGTGGCGCAGGTGCTGCGGGGCATCGGGCCCCTTCCTCAGGGCGGCCCCTCGACCGGGCGGCCCTGAGAAAGGGGCCCGCGCCCGGGTTGTCCGCTTGTGTGATGGAATGACATCCGCCCCACGGCTTCCTTCCGGGGCCCCGGTTGGGGAGTGCGGTCACCTGAGGCTCAGGATGGTGGGACCATTGCGTGACTGGCTGGGACCGGCCGGTACTGACTGGGACTGGCTCGGACTGGGTCGGTCTGCCGGGGGAACGGTGAGGTGAGGGGATTGATGGGGTCTGAGTCCGGCCGCTGGAAACGCGGCGAGCAGAGCAGGATCGCCCAGTGGCTGCGCAGGCGCCAGAAGCCGGCCGCGGACGACCCCGCCCGTGAGCGCGAGTCGCTCCTGCTGGCCGTCGCCGCCGCGGGGCTGCCGCTCGCTCCGGCCGCCCACCCCGCCGGCTACCGATGTTCGTGCGAACGCATCGGCTGTCCCACCCCGGCCAGGCACCCGCTGTCCTTCGCGTGGCAGACCCAGTCCACCACCGACCGCGGCCAGATCGAGCGGTGGGTGCGCAACCAGCCCCAGGCCAACTTCATCACCGCGACCGGCATGGTCCACGACGTGCTCGACGTACCGCTGGAAGCCGGCCGCAGCGCCCTCGAACGGCTCCTGGCCGCGGGCATCGAGGTGGGCCCGGTCGCCGAGTCCGGCGGCACCGGCGGACACGGCCGGATGCTCTTCTTCACCGCCACCCGGGGCACCCCCGAGGACGAGGACGAGTGGTGGCCCTGCGAGCTCGACTGCCACCCCGAGACGATGGACGAGCATCCCGGTCTGCGCTGGCACTGCCGCGGCAGCTACGTGCTCGTCCCACCGGCCCGCCTCCCCGGTGACCTGGAGGTCGCCTGGGTACGGGGCCCCGAGCACGCGCTCCCGGACCCGCTGACCCTGCTGGAGACCCTGACCGAGGCCTGTGCCCGGCACGCCGGCGAGGCCGACCACGACCCGCACGCGGTGGCCTGGCCCCTCAGCCGCTGACACCGGACCGGGGGCTCGTGGCCCCCGGCCGGCGCCGCCGGACGGTCCGCGTCAGTGGATCTCGGTGACCACGACGTCCAGCGACCACGCCTTCGCCGCCTTGGCCGGGGCCTCGCCCTCGACGGCGTAGCCGAGGTCCCGCAGGGCCACGACCAGCTCCGCGGGGGACTGCGGATCGGCGCCCGCCCGCAGCAGGTCCCGTACGAGCCGGCCCTTGGTCGCCTTGTTGAAGTGGCTGACGACCGACCGCTTCTCGACCCCGTCGACCGTCTGTGCGTGCAGCACCCGCACACTGGCGGTCCGCCCGGCGAGCTCGCCCTTCGGCTTCCACGCGGACGTGTAGGCCGAGGAGCGCAGGTCCAGGACCAGCCCGTCCCCCGCCGCCTCCGGCAGCACCGATGCCATCGGCGTGCGCCAGTACGCACCCAGCGCGCCCAGCCCCGGCAGCTTCACCCCCATCGAGCAGCGGTACGACGGGATCCGGTCGGTGATCCGCACCGCGCCCCACAGCCCCGAGAACACCAGCAGGGAGCGCTCGGCGAGCGCCCGTGCGTCCGCCTCCAGCCCGGCGAGCCCGAGGGCGTCGTAGAGCACGCCCGTGTAGATCTCCCCGGCCGGGCGGGCACCCGCCGTGCGCAGCTCGGCGTTCTTGCCCACCTCGCCCCGCAGGCCCTCGCTGAGCCCGAGCACCTCGCGGGCCTTGTCCTCGTCGGCCATGCAGAGCTCGACCAGCTCGTCGAGGACCGCGGCGCGCGCCCCGGCCAGCCCCGGCAGCGAGAGCCCCTCGGCCTTCAGGGGGGCGCCGGAGCCGCCGGCGGCCTTTCCTTCGGACGGCGGCAGCAGCACGAGCACGGCGGTTCTCCTTCAGGACGTACGAACAGGGGATGCGGCCCCCGCGCCAGGGTAAGCGGTCCGGCCGCTCCGGCGTGTCGCCCGCTCACCGTGCCACCCGCTCGCCGTGCCGCCCCGCCGCACCGGCCATAGGCTCGGTCCATGCCACGCCGCCACATGCACATGACCGGCGCAGCCGGCGCTCCGCTGCGGGCCGCCCTGCGCGACCTGCGGACGCAGCTGGGCGTCGCCGAGGGCTTCCCGGGGGAGGTGGAGGCCGAGGCGCAGCGGTCCGCCCGGGAGCCGCGGCTCCCGGAGTTCGACGCCACCGACCTGCCCCTCTTCACGATCGACCCGCCGGCCTCGGTCGACCTCGACCAGGCCATGCACCTCGCACACCTCCGGGACGGCGGGTTCCGCGTCCACTACGCCATCGCCGACGTCGCCGCCTTCGTCGCGCCGGGCGGGGCCGTGGACGCCGAGGCGCACCGCCGGGTGAACACCCTCTACTTCCCCGACGGCAAGGTCCCGCTGCATCCGGCGGTGCTCTCGGAGGGCGTGGCAAGCCTGCTCCCAGGCCAGACCTGCCCGGCACTGCTGTGGCGGATCGACCTCGACGCCGACGGCCGTACGGAATCGGCACGGGTGCGCCGGGCACTGGTGCGCAGCCGGGCCAGGCTGGACTACGCGGGCGCCCAGCGGGCGATCGACGACGGGACGGCGGACGCGTCCCTGGCCCTGCTCAAGGTCGTCGGCGGGCTGCGCGAGGGACTGGAAGTGGAGCGCGGCGGGGTCTCGCTGAACGTGCCCGATCAGGAGATCGTCGAGCACGAGGGGTCGTACGAGCTGACGTACCGGGCGCCGCTGCCCGTCGACGGCTGGAACGCCCAGATCTCCCTGATGACCGGGATGGCCGCGGCGGAGCTCATGCTGACGGCGGGCACCGGGGTGCTGCGCACCCTGCCGAGCGCTCCCGACGGCGCGGTCGGGCGGCTGCGCCGGGCCGCGAAGGCCCTGCACATCGACTGGCCGCACCACGTGCCGTACGCGCAGCTGATCCGCTCGCTCGATCCGCGGCAGCCGCGGCACGCGGCCTTCCTCCAGGAGTGCACGGCACTGCTGCGGGGCGCCGGCTACACGGTCTTCGAGAACGGCGAGCAGCCGGATCCGGTCCTGCACGCCGCGGTGGCCGCGCCGTACACGCACTGCACGGCGCCGTTGCGGCGGCTGGTGGACCGCTACGCGGGGGAGGTGTGCGTGGCGGCGTCCGCGGGGCGGGAGCCGCCGGAGTGGGCGGTGGCGGCGCTGGCGGACCTGCCGAAGGAGATGGCGGCCGGCGGGCGGCTGGCGAACACCGTCGAGCGGGAGTGCGTGGACCTGGTCGAGGCGGCGGTGCTGCGGGACCGGGTGGGCGAGACGTTCGACGGGATGGTGATCGACGTGCAGGAGCGGGAGCCGGGGGTGGGGATCGTGCAGCTGGAGGAGCCGGCGGTGGTGGGGCGGATCGAGTCGGCCTCGGCGGTCCCGCTCGGCGAGCGGATCAGGGTGCGCCTGACCCGGGCCGACCCGGGCGTCGCCAAGATCCTCTTCGCACCGGCGTAGCGACCGTCGGGCGTGCGCGGGCGCCGGTCCGGCCGGGACCCGTGTGCGGGGTCCCGCCCGGACCGGCGGTTTCGGCGCCCTGACCGGCACCGGGGCGGGTCAGGAGTACACGTTCCAGTTGAGGGTGCCGCTCCAGGGGAGCTTGATCTCGCTGAGGTCGGCGGCCACGGCGAGGCAGAAGACCGTGCCGGAGCGGAAGTTGCTGCCGAGCAGGTGGCGGCGGCCGTCGCCGAGCTCGACGTCGCGGCCGCCCACGCCGCGGTTGCCGCACTTGTACCACTTGGCCTTGATCGGCAGGTCGAAGTCCGGGATCTGGAGGTAGACGTTCGAGCCGTTGGCGGTGATCGTGCGCCCGGTCTCGTAGTACGTGTAGCTGCCGCCGACGTGGCCGGAGACGTTGCTGGTGGAGGCGTGGGCGGGGCCGGTGGCCAGCACCATCGCGCCGGCCAGCGCGGCGCCGGTGACCAGGAACTTTCGAGCGGTTGCGGCGGGTGACTTCGTCACGGCAGGGGTGTCCTTCGCGGGAGTGGGCGGGCGGGGCAGGGGGAACGGCGGGCGGCGGGGCGGACCGTCAGACGCGGCACTGCGCGGAGTCGGTGATCCGCAGCCGGTCCACGGTCCCGAGCGGCACGAGCAGGGCCGTGTCGCCGGGGGCCAGGCAGTACGTACGCCCGTTGGTGAAGTGCAGCAGCGCGCCGTCGTCGCGGCGGGTGTTGACGGCGTACTCCGCTCCGCGGCTGCGGGTCAGGGTCTGCCAGCCGGAGGTGATGTCCTTGAACCGGCCGGCTTCCGTCTCGCCGATGTAGAAGCAGACGTACGGATGGGCGCAGGAGGCGGCCGGTGCGGCGGCCGGCGCACCGGCCGATGCGGAGCCGGCGGCCGGCAGTACGGCCGCGGCCGCCGCCGCCAGCGCCACGACGGCAGCGCGGGCGGACGGGCGGGGGTGCGGGCGGCGGGCGGCCATCAGTACGACCCCGTGCACTCGTGCGAGTCGGAGCCCGTGCCGGCCACGCGCCAGTAGCCGCAGGCCCAGGCGGTGATGTCCTTGTCGTTGACCATGACGCTGTGGAAGGTCCCGCCGCCGGACGGCCCGTGGGTCGTGTACTTCTTGCCCTGGCTGTTCTCGACGACGATCCGGGCGTTCTTCGGCGCGTGCTGGAACCGGCCCCACGCGGCCCGGCAGGCCGGGCTGTAGCGCAGCTCCATGCCGGTTCCGCCGGGGGCGGTCTTCACGGTGCGGGCGTCGTTCTGGCAGATGGTGTTGGCCGGGTTGAGGCCGTTGCACGAGGAGCCGAGACAGCTGGTGGCGGCCGAGGCCGCGGGCGCGGTCAGCAGACCGGCCGCGAGCAGCGCACCCGTGCCCAGCGCGGCGGCGGTGCGGAGCTTCATCAGTAGGCCCCCGTGCACTCGGTCTGGCTGCCGCCGTCCCAGACGCCGCAGGCCCAGGCCGTGACGTCCTTGTCGTTGACCATCACGCTGTGGAAGGTCCCGCCGCCGGCGGGGCCACGGGTCGTGTACTTCTTGCCCTGGCTGTTCTTGACGTCGAGCGTGGCGCCCTTGGGGGCGTTGGGGAACCGGCCCCAGGCGGCCCGGCAGGTCGGGCTGTAGCGCAGCTCCATCCCGCGGAACGCTCCGGTCTTCACCGTGCGGGCGTCGTTCTGGCAGATGGTGTTGGCCGGGTTGAGGCCGTTGCACGAGGAGCCGAGACAGCTGGTGGCGGCCGAGGCCGCGGGCGCGGTCAGCAGACCGGCCGCGAGCAGCGCACCCGTACCGAGCGCGGCGGCGGCGATGCGGAGCTTCACGATGCTTCCTCCCTTCAGCAGTTGTTGCTGGTGGTGATGCGGATCTTGTCGACGGTGCCGGTGCTCCGCAGGTTCTCGCGGAGCTCATTGGGCTTGAGGCAGAGCGTGCGGCCGTTGGTGAAGTGCAGCAGCGCGCCGCCGCTGCTGCGGGTGTTCCAGGCCTTCTCCGCGCCCTTGCTCGCGACCAGGTTCTGGTAGCCGGAGGTGACGTCCTGGAAGACGCCGGTGCGCGTGGCGTAGTCGACGTAGAAGCACACCGCCTTGTCGGGGCAGCCCAGTCCGTCTGCCTGGGCGGCCGGGGCGGCGGCCAGGCCGGCGGTGGCGAGTGCGGCGGTGCCGAGCAGGACGGACAACTTCTTCTTCAGGGTGAGCTTCATGGCGGTTCCCTTGTCTGGAGTGGGTGGTTTCGGGACGGCGGGACGGTCAGGCGCTGGCGGAGTTCGTGCAGGCCGCGACACCGCCGCAGTACGTGATGTCCCAGTGGTTGCCCTCGCGGGCGTAGACGTTGCCCGCCGAGGAACGCCAGCGCTGGGCGCCGTCGCCGCGCGTGGCGATCTTGGTGAAGCTGCCGGTGATGTAGTTGCTCACGCAGGTCGCCGGGTTGATGTCGATCTTGTAGCCCTTTCCGTGGCTGTAGTCGCCCCCGGCGTGGCCGACCTCGGTGCCGCCGGTCACGTTGATGGCGCAGCCACTCGCGCTCTTGAGGGTCTTGATGCCGTCGAGCGTGACCTGCCGCATGCCATCGAACGACGTGCAGTTGGGGCGCGTGCGGTCGCTGCAGCCGCCGGAGGATGACCAGGTGATGCCGGCCGACCGGAGCTGGCTCGCCGCGCTGGAGTGGGAGACGGCGAAGGCGTTCGCAGGCAGGGCGACGACGGTCGCGACGGCGAGGGAGGCGGTGGTGAGGGCGGCACGACGCAGGGTGCGCATGGCGATGTCCTTTCTTGACGGGATATATCGGGTGGCTCGGGCACACGGGTGCCCTGTGTCCGGTTCGGTTGGTTCGGTTGGTTCGGTTGGTTCGGGGGCGCGGTCGCCTAGGCGGCGTCGGGCGGTTCGGGGTGCCGCAGGCCGAGCGGGTGTTCCCGTACCGTCCATCCGGCCAGCAGCGGCGAGGCCGCGATGGCGCGCCGGGCGGTCTCCAGCGCGGCGGACAGGGCCGCGTCGGCGGAGTCGGCGAGGGCGTAGAGCACGAAGTCGGCGTGTCCGGATCCGGTCCGGACGGTCATGTGCTCGGGGTGGTCGGCCGGCCGGGAGGCGGCCCACAGCACGTCGGTGAGGGTGTGCTGGTCGATCACCGGGTGCGGCGCCGCCGGACCTGCCGTCAGCACCACGGACACCATGGTGAGATGCACGCCCCGGCTCAGTCCCAGATGAGACCGAAGAAGCTGAAGAACACGGATCGGCCCTCCCTTTCAGGTCGTTGCGGTCGTCGAAGTCGTACGGGCCGGTCCGGAGTGGTCCGGACCGCCGCTTCCGGAGGCTGTGCTCCGGCTGCATGAGAAGCATCGCGCCGGGCCGGTGCCCCGCGGAAGGCGTACCGGGTGAGAGCAAGTGCTCCTGAGTGCTTGGTGTCAGCCCGACCCGACCGGAACCACTCTGGTCACTCGCCTCCCACCGCTGGCATGATCGGCGCCGACACCGCGCGGACCGACCAGCCGCGCGCCTTCAGGGGGAGGGCCCAGGAATGGGTTCGGTACGTCGTCGGCCTGCGCAGGTGCTGCGGCCGCATGTGCTCGGATACACCGGCTTCCGTACGGAGTTCGGCGCGCCGAGGCGCCGGCTGGAGATCCCGACGGGGCTCGCCACGCTCGTCTTCACGTTCAGCGAAGGGCTGTGGGTGTCCCGTTCGGACTCCTTGCGCGCGACCTCCCACGGCATGGTGAGAGGACCGCACACCGGCCCGACCGTCGGCGTGCACGCGGGCGCCGTCCACGGGCTGGAGGTGAACATGACCCCGCTCGGCGCGTACCGCCTGTTCGGGATCCCCATGTGGCACTTCGAGGAGACCCGCCTCGACCTCGCCGACGTCCTCGGGCCGCGCAGCGCCTGCCTCACCGAGCGGCTGCGCGACCAGTGCTGCTGGAACGAGCGGTTCGACCTGCTCGACCGGGAGTTCGCGGCCCGCCTGGACGAGGGGCCGCGGGTCGCCCCGGAAGTCGCCTGGGCCCTGTCCCGGCTGCGGACGGACGGCGGCTCCCTCGCCACGGTCACCTCCGGGACGGGCTGGAGCCCACGGAACCTGCGCGCCCGCTTCCGCGAGCAGGTCGGTCTGTCGCCGAAGGGGATGGCCCGGGTCTTCCGGCTCCAGCGCGCCCTGCGGCTGCTTGCGGCGGGCACGGCGTCCGCGCAGGTCGCCGCCGCGTGCGGGTACCACGACCAGGCCCATTTCAGCCGGGACATGAAGGCGATGACCGGGCTGCCGCCCTCGCAGTTCGTCCGGCTGCGCGGCGGGCTGCCGCCCGGTTCCGCGCTCGACCGGCTGCCCGGCCGGGTCACGAGCGTGCTCCTCCCCGGCTGACCCGCCGGCCGGAGCGGCTCGCCACGGCCGCGCGGCCGGCCCGATGCCGTTTTCCACAAGACGCGGGGACCGGGCCCTTGCCACCCTCGGGGCACGACCTGGGCACCACTCGTCACTTGGGAGGATCCGCATGCTCGATGCCCTCGGCCTGGACCCCGCCACGGAGTCCGTGTACCGGCTGATGGCCTCGCGGCCGGAGGGCTGGGGCGTGGAACAGATCGCCACGCACCTCGGCTGCGGCGAATGGGAGGCCCGCGAGGCCCTGGACCGGCTGGCGGAGGCCGCCCTGCTGCGCCGGTCGATGGCCGCGCCGGGCACCTGGCGCGCGGTCAGCCCCGAGCTCGGCGTACAGCTGCTGCTCCGGCGGCGGCAGGAGGAACTGGAGCAGCGGCACCGGGAGATCGCCGAGAGCCACGAGTCCGTCTCCCGGATGATCTCCGACCTGTGCCGGCAGGCCGGCCGGACGGACGGCGCCGACACCGAGCAGCTGACCGGCATCGACGCCGTCCAGGCCCGGCTGGAGCTGATCGCCACGCAGGCCGCCGACGAGATCTGCACCTTCATGCCCGGCGGCGCCCAGTCGCAGCCCGCCATCGACGCCGCCCGCCAGAACGACGCCCAGCTGCTCGGCCGCGGGGTGGGCGTCCGTACGGTCTGCCTCGACAGTGTCCGGGGCAGCGCGCCGACCCTCGGCTACGCGCGCTGGCTGGCCGACCACGGCGGCGGGGTGCGGACCGTACCGACCCTGCCGCTGCGGATGATCCTGGTCGACCGGTCGCTCGCGCTGGTGCCGCTGGACCCGGGCGACAGCCGGGCGGGGGCGGTGGTGCTGCGCGTGGCGGGTGCGATCGCGGCGCTCACCGCGCTGTTCGAGCAGGTCTGGTCGAACTCCCTGCCCCTCGGCTGCGACCGGCCGCGGGACGCGGAGACCGGGCTGACACCCCCGGAGCGGGAACTGCTGCGGCTGCTCAGCCAGGGCATGACGGACGAGGCCGCCGGGCACAAGCTGGGCGTCTCGCTGAGTACCGTACGGCGCCAGATGGCCGCGCTGATGGAACGCCTCGGCGCCCGCAGCCGCTTCGAGGCGGGCCTGCGCGCGGCGCAGCGCGGCTGGCTCTGAGCGTCCGGACACGGACACTCAAGGCGCCCTTGCGGTCAGGGGCGCTGCGGCGCCCGGCTGCGCACGGCCTGGACGACGGCTCCCGGGTCGTCCGCGTGGAAGCGGACGGTCCGGGCCTCGGCCGGTGCGCCGAGCGGGCGGACGACGGCGACCGGGCGGGTCAGCTCCGCCGTGACGGAGGTCTGGCTGCCGACGATCAGGTCGAGGACGCCGTCCCCGGACAGGGTGACCAATCGGCCTTCGGGATACCTGCGATCCACCCGGATGGAGGAGATCGGTTCCGGGGCGACGGTCAGGTCCGTAAAAACCCTGCCGCTGCGTCAAGGTCAAGCGGCGGCGGGACAGCCGGTAGCATGGTCCACCGCAGAACGACCGGAGCGGGCGGCCGCGACGGGACTCCGGTCCCGCCGAGGAACGTCCGGGCTCCACAGGGCAGGGTGGTGGGTAACGCCCACCCGGGGTGACCCGCGGGACAGTGCCACAGAAAACAGACCGCCGGGGGCTTCGGCCCCCGGTAAGGGTGAAACGGTGGTGTAAGAGACCACCAGCGCCTGAGGTGACTCAGGCGGCTAGGTAAACCCCACCCGGAGCAAGGTCAAGAGGGGTGTGCCGTCTCCGGACGGCCGCCCTGCGCGGACGTTTGAGGGCTGCCCGCCCGAGTCCGCGGGTAGACCGCACGAGGCCGGTGGCAACACCGGTCCTAGATGGATGGCCGTCTCCCCGGCGACCGCGAGGTCACCGGGTGACAGAACCCGGCGTACAGCTCCGGTCGGTCTGCGAACCGCAACGCCGAAGGGCCCGCACTCAGGTGCGGGCCCTTCGGCGTATCCGGTACGTCCCTCCCCGGCGCTCGCTCAGCGCAGGTGGGCCGTGTCGTTCAGCAGGCGCACCGAGGCGTTGCCGTCGGCGTAGTACGCCACCGCCGACAGCGAGGCCGCCGACAGCTCCATCCGGAACAGCGACTCCGGCGGGGCCCCGAGGGCCAGCCGGACCAGCGTCTTTACCGGGGTGACGTGCGTGACCAGCAGGACCGTACGGCCCTGGTGCTCGGCGAGCAGCCGGTCCCGGGCCGCCGCGACGCGCCGCGCGACCGAGGCGAAGCTCTCGCCGCCGCCGGTCGGGGCCGCCTTGGGCGAGGCGAGCCAGGCGTCCAGGTCGGCCGGGAAGCGCTCCTTGACCTCCGCGAAGGTCAGGCCCTCCCAGGCGCCGAAGTCCGTCTCCCGCAGGCCCTCGTCGACCGTCACCGGCAGCCCGAGGCGGTCGGCGACCGCCTGCGCGGTCTGGCGGCAGCGGCGCAGCGGCGACGAGACGACCGTCTGGATCGTGCCGCGGGCGGCCAGCGCCTTGGCGACGGCGTCGGCCTGGCGCAGGCCGGCCTCGGACAGCTCGGGGTCGCTCCCGCCGCTGCCGGAGAACCGCTTCTCGGGGGTGAGGGCGGTCTCGCCGTGCCGCAGCAGGACGAAGGTCGCCGGCGTGCCGAGGTCCGGGCCGGACCAGCCGGCCGAGGGCGCCGCGGTGAGCGTGGCGGTCGCGGAGGGCGCCGGCTGCCGGTCCGGCTCGTGCGCCGCGTCGGGCTCGTCGGCGAAGAGGGTGTCCTCGGCGTGCGCCCCGCGGGCCGCGGTGCCGCGGGCGCCGGCCAGGGCGGCCCGGGCGGCCGCCGCGCCGGCGGCGGCGTCGCCCACCGGCCCGGCCGGGGGCGGCGTCGCGAGCGAGCGGGCCGCGCTCGTGTCCAGGGCCGCGGACGAGGACGAGGGCTCCCACTGCTTGCCGCGCTTGCCCGCGTCCATGGCTTCGTTCGCGAGCCGGTCCGCGTGCTTGTTCTTCTCCCGCGGGATCCACTCGTACGTCACCTGCGAGGCGGGCAGGATCCGCGCGGCGGCGGCCGCGAGCGGCTTCATGTCCGGGTGCTTGATCTTCCAGCGGCCCGACATCTGCTCGACGACCAGCTTGGAGTCCATCCGCACCAGCACGGTGGCGTCCGCGTCCAGCTCGGCGACGGCCGTCAGACCCGCGATGAGGCCCTTGTACTCGGCGACGTTGTTCGTCGCGACGCCGATGTACTCCGCCCGCTCGGCCAGGGGCTCGCCCGTCGCCGGGTCGAGCACCACCGCGCCGTAGCCCGCGGGCCCCGGGTTGCCCCGGGATCCGCCGTCGGCTTCCACGACGAAGCGGACGTCATGGCCGGAACGCCCCATCAGATGCCCGAGTCGGCCGTACGAACCAGGATGCGGCCGCAGTTCTCGTGGCGCACGACCTTGTCCCGGGCGGCCGCCTTGACCTCGTTCACCTCGGCGATGTCCAGCTCGATCTGGCAGCCCAGGCAGCGGCGCTGGTACAGCTTGGCCGCACCGACGCCGCCCTGCTTCACGCGGATCTTCTCGTACAGCGCGATCAGGTCGGCCGGGATGGAGCCGACGACGATCTCGCGGTCCTTGGAGAGCTTCGCGACCTCGGTGTCGATCTCGGCGGTGGCCGCGTCGCGGCGGGCGGTCGCGTCGTCCGTCTTCGACTGGATCGCGGAGACCCGCTCGGTGAGCTCGGCGACGCGCTCCTGCGCGGACTCGCGGCGCTCCATGACCTCCAGGACCACGTCCTCCAGGTCGCCCTGGCGCTTGGCAAGCGAGGTGAGCTCGCGCTGGAGGTTCTCCAGGTCCTTCGGCGAGCTGACCGCGCCGGAGTCCAGGCGCTGCTGGTCGCGGACGGCGCGCTGGCGCACCTGGTCCACGTCCTGCTCGGCCTTGGTCTGCTCGCGCTGGGTGTCGCTCTCCTCGGTCTGCGCGGCGACCAGCAGGTCGCGCAGCTGGGTGAGGTCCTTGGTCAGGGAGTCGAGCTCGGCGTGCTCGGGCAGCGACTTGCGCTTGTGGGCGAGCTGCGACAGCCGGACGTCCAGGGCCTGGACGTCGAGAAGTCGGATCTGGTCGGCGGGCTCGGCGTTCAGTTGGGGGCTCCTGAGATAGATGAAGGGGGAGTCGAGGGAAAAGGGGACACGTCGGACGGCGCGTGCGCCGTCCAGGGGTCGGTGACCGTACGCGAGACGTGGGTGCGCAGACCCCAGCCGTGGCGCTCGGACACGGCGTCGAGCTGCGCGGCGGCCTGCTCGCACCAGGGCCACTCGGTGGCCCAGTGGGCGGCGTCGAGCAGGGCGAGCGGGCTGGTCTCACGGGCCTCGGAGGCCGGGTGGTGGCGCAGGTCGGCGGTGAGGAAGGCGTCCACGCCGGCCGCGCGGACCTGCGCGAACAGGCTGTCGCCCGACCCGCCGCTGACGGCGACGGTGCGGATCAGCGCGTCGGGGTCCCCGGCCACGCGGATGCCCTGCGCGGTGCGGGGCAGCCGGGCGGCGGCCCGGGCCGCGAACTCGCGCAGCGTCTCGGGGTGGTCGAGGGCGCAGATCCGGCCGAGGCCGCGACGCCCGGCGGGGTCGCTCGCGTCGGGCACGAGCGGACCGGTGATCCGCAGGTCGAGGGCGCCGGCGAGGGCGTCGGAGACGCCGGGGTCGGCGGTGTCGGCGTTGGTGTGCGCGACGTGCAGCGCGATGTCGTTCTTGATCAGGGTGTGGACGACCCGCCCCTTGAACGTGTCGGCCGCGACCGTGGTCGTGCCGCGCAGGTAGAGGGGGTGGTGGGTGACCACCAGGTCCGCGCCGATCCTGACCGCCTCGTCGGCGATCTCCGGCACGGGGTCCACGGCGAAGAGGACCCGCGACACCTCGGCGTCGGGGTCTCCGCAGACGGTTCCGACGGCGTCCCACTGCTCGGCCCGCTCGGGGGGCCAGAGAGCGTCGAGCGCGGCGATGACTTCAGACAGACGGGGCACGGGGGCAAGGCTACCGTCCGTGGCGCCGTCGGCCTGTCCCGGCATGGTCGGCGCAACGGGCACGGGCGCTGCCCGCCCCCGCCGTTCCCGCCCCGTGGCCGTGTACGACTGCAACAGCGTCGAGCGGGACGGCGTACCGCCGGTGAACGACCCCCTCAACCTCCGCGGCCGGTACACGCTGGGCGACCGGCACGAGCTGACCCGGCAGACGCTCGAGCGGCTGGCCTCCGGTGCCGCCCAGGTCTGATCGCCGGCCGGGGGTCCGGGCCTGATCGCCGGTCCGGCGCGGGCCTGACCGCCGCTGCCGCGCGGGGCCGGCGGGCCTCATCGGCCGCCGCAGCACACTCGCCTCCCCACTCACAGGCGAATCGCCCGGTGGCCACCCTTATGTGTGAAGCGGGTGGGGTCGTGTTGTTCGGCAGGAAGTGCGAAAACTAGCTTCCTCACCGGAGGTGACGCACAGATGACTGCCTGTGCCATCGAAGCCACTCCGGCCGCCCCGGCCGCCGGCCCGGCTGGTGCCGCGGCCGTCGCCACACCGGCGGCCGCGCTCACGATCGCCGCGGACGGCTCGTACGCCGCGCGGCTGGCCGGAGACGGCGAGGCCCGCTATCCGGAGCGCTGGACGCTCGACGGGCCCGAGCCGTACGCCGTCCCGCTCCCGCTCGGGCAGCCCGAGGAGGCCGACAGCGAGGTGCTGGCGCTGCCCGACGGGCGGGTACTGATCCACCGCCGGGTGGCGGACCGCCATGCGTTCGCGCTGCTGTACCCGACCGGGGGCCCCGCGGCCGGACCGCGTACCGGCGAACTGCCACTGGGGGGCGTACCGGCGGACGGCGTATCCCGGCTTGCCCTGCTGCCGCCGGTGCCCGACGGGCACGGGGCGTACGCGCTGGCCGTGGGCGAGCACGACACGGCGGTGTGGCGGGTGGCCGGCGGCGGTGGCGGGCCGCAGCGGCTGGCGGTCGTGCCGGGGCGCTGTTCCGGCGGGGTGTGGCTGGACCGGGCGGGCCGGATGCTGGCGCTCGACCGCGAGCTGGACGGCCGCACCAAGGCCGTCGCCGTGGACCTGGGCCGGGACGGCGAGGTCACGCCGCTGCTCCAGATCGCCGAGGACAGCAACGACCGGCTGCTGCTGGCCGATCCGGACAGCGGACTGCTGCTGATCCGCTCGGACGCGCCGGGTGCGGACCGGCTGGGGTGGGGGGTGCTGGGGAGCACCCGGCCGGTGCGCTTCCCCGAGTGCCTGCGGGCGGAGGGGGCCGTTGCGGCGCCTTTCGCCGTGCAGCCGGGCCAGATGCTGATGCCGGAGAGCTGCGCGGTGGCGCTGCGGCTCTCGGGCGGCGAGTTGGGGCTGTGGCGGCCCGCGGACCGGCACCTGTTCCGGCTCCGGCCCCCGGCGGGCTGGCTGGGGTCGGGGCTGTGGTCGCGCGAGGGCGTGCTGAGGCTGCCGTACGCGACCCCGGACGTGCCGTGCGCCGTGGTGCACCTGACGGTTCCCCAGGCCCCGCCGGACATCAGGGTGGTGCCTCCGGCGGCGCCCGCCGCACCCCGGCCGGTCCCGCTCCAGCAGGCTCCGCTCACCGGTCGCTGAGCGCACACCGGCCGTCACGGGAATGCACCCCCGGCACTCCTGACGGGCCGTCGTATGTGATGAGATGACGGTGGGGGACGGCCGGGGCAAAGGGGGCCCTGGCCGGTGGAAAGCGATATGGAGTGAAGTTCCCACATGTCTGACGCAAGAACCGAGACGACCGGGGCACCGACGGCTGGGGGCCGTCACCGCGGCGGAGCCGCAACGGCCGAGGAGACGTCGGCCCCGGCACAGGGTCGGCACCGCCGGACCTCCGGGGCCGCGGAGGACCAGGCGGCCTGAGGGCCGGGGACCTCCGCGGAACCCGCACTGACGGGGTGCACGCGCAGCGGGCCCGGGACTGGATCCCGGGCCCGCTGCGCGTTCCCCTCCGCCCCTGCGGAGCGACGGGCGCCGTCAGGCCGCCCCGTCGTGCTTGAGGCCCAGCACCTCCGCGGCCGCGAAGGTTTCGTTCGCGGGCCGTGCCGCGTAGTGCGGGCTCAGCAGCTCGTCCAGTTCCTCGAAGGAGAAGGCCTCCTTCGAGGTGTCGAACTTCGCGGCGACCTTCGGCCGGTCCATGACCACGACGATCCCGCCGTGCACCACGAACAGCTGCCCGTTCGCCTTCGCCGACGCCGGCGAGGCGAGGTAGCCGACGAGCGGCGCGACGTGCTCGGGCGCCAGCGGGTCGAGCTTGCCCACCTCCGGGAGCTGGAAACCCGCGAAGACGTCCTCCGTCATGCGGGTGCGCGCCCGCGGGCAGACGGCGTTGGCCGTGACGCCGTACTTCGCCAGGGCCAGGGCGGTCGAAGTCGTCAGGCCCACGATCCCGCCCTTCGCCGCCGCGTAGTTGGGCTGGCCGGCCGAGCCGCCGAGGAAGGCCTCCGAGGAGGTGTTGACGATCCGCCCGTAGACCGGGCCGCCCGCCGCCTTCGAGCGTTCGCGCCAGTGCGCGGCCGCGAAGCGGGTGGTGTTGAAGTGGCCCTTGAGGTGGACCCGGATCACCGAGTCCCACTCCTCCTCCGACATGGAGAAGACCATCCGGTCGCGCAGGATGCCGGCGTTGTTGACGAGGACGTCCAGCTTCCCGAAGCTGTCCACCGCAAGCTCGACCAGCTCGCGCGCCTGGTCGAAGTCGGCCACGTCGCCCAGGTGTGCCACGGCCCGGCCGCCCGCCGCGCGGATCTCGGCGGCCACCTCCTCGGCGGGTGCGGCCGAGGCCTCGCCGGAGCCGTCGCGGCCGGGCTGGCCGAAGTCGTTGACGACGACGCTCGCGCCGAGCCGCGCGAGCTCGATCGCCTCGGCGCGCCCGAGCCCGCGGCCCGCGCCCGTCACGACGGCGGACAGTCCTTCAAGTGGCAGTGCCATGAAGTGGGGTCCTCTCAGAGTTCGATACAGGTGCGCAGCGCGACGCCGGTCCGCATCTGGTCGAGGGCGTCGTTGATCTCGCCGAGCTGCACCCGGTGGGTGATCAGGCCGGCCAGGTCGACGCGGCCCGCCCGCCACAGCGCGATGGTGCGTTCGTAGGAGCGCAGCACGTCACCGCCGCCGTACAGGGACGGCAGGATCCGCTTCTCGTCGAAGAACAGCGAGAACATGTCGATCTGGAAGTTGTCGTCGAGCGCGCCCGCGCCGACCACGCACACGGTGCCGCCGCGCCGGGTCATGTCGTAGGCGGTCCGGGCGGTCGCGGACTTGCCGACCACCTCGAAGACGTAGTCGAAGCCCTCGTTGGCGGTGATGCGGGCCTTGGCGTCGGCGAAGGCCTCCGGGGAGACGGCCTCGGTGGCGCCGAACCGCAGCGCCGCCTCGCGCCGGGATTCCACCGGGTCCACCGCGATGATCTGCGCGGCGCCCTGCACCTTGGCGCCCTGGATCACGGAGATGCCGACACCGCCGCAGCCGATCACCGCGACCGAGGAGCCCGCCGTCACCTTCGCGGTGTTGACGGCCGCGCCGAGGCCGGTGGTGACGCCGCAGCCGATCAGCGCGGCGATCTCGTACGGCAGGTCGTCGGGGATCGGCACGGCGCAGCCCGCCGCGACCACCATCTCCTCGGCGAAGGTGCCGGTGCCGGCGAAGCCGAAGACGTCGCCGCCGGGCCGCTTGAAGTTGGGTACGCCGGCGTTGCCGAGGCCGGCCAGGCACAGGTGGCCCTGGCCGCGCTTGCAGGAGGGGCACTGGCCGCACGGCGGCAGCCAGCAGACCAGGACCCGGTCGCCGGGCTGGAGGCCGGTCACGCCGTCGCCGACGTCGACGACCTCGCCGGCGCCCTCGTGTCCGGGGACGAAGGGGGCGGGCTGCGGGAGCACGCCGTTCATCGCGGAGAGGTCGGAGTGGCACAGTCCGGTGGCCCGGATGCGTATCTTCACCCGGCCGGGGCCGAAGCCCACCGCCTCGATGTCGTCGACGACCTCGAGCTTGTCCTGTCCGATCTCGCTCTGCAGTGCTGCGCGCACGGTGCGGCTCCTTGTGTCGGGGTTACGCGTGATCGACCACGGTGTCGGCGAGTACCGGCGCGTCGTCCCTGTCCGCGGCGGTCACCGACACCCGGACGCGGCCGGGCTCCTGCCACATCCGGATGCGCAGCGTCTCGCCGGGGAAGACGGTCCCGGCGAAGCGCGTGCTGTACGAGCGGACGCGGGAGACGTCCCCGTCGAGGACGGTGTCCACCACGGCCTTGAGGGTCATGCCGTACGAGCACAGGCCGTGCAGGATCGGCCTGTCGAAGCCGGCCGTCTTGGCGAACTCCGGATCGGCGTGGAGCGGGTTCCAGTCGCCGGAGAGCCGGTAGAGCAGGGCCTGCTCCTCGCGGATGGTCCGCTCGACGGTCCGGTCGGGGTCCCGCCCGGGGTCTTCGGCGCGTACGGACGGCCCGCGCTCCCCGCCGAAGCCGCCCTCTCCGCGGACGAAGATCTGGGCGTCGCTGGTCCACAGCGGGCCGTCCTCGTCGGCGACCTCGGAGCGCAGCACGATCACGGCGGCCTTGCCCTTGTCCCAGATCGCGGCGACCTTGGAGCTGCTGGTGGCGCGGCCCTTGACGGGGATGGGGCGGTGCAGCTCGATGGTGTGGCCGCCGTGCAGGACGGCCGCGAGGTCGACGTCGATGCCCGGTGCGCCGAGCCCGCCGAGCATGGCCATCCCGGCGCCCGCGACGGTGGCGAAGCTGGGCAGGACGTGGAGCTTCGACTCCAGGGTGTAGCGCAGCTCGTCCGGGTCGGTCGCGGGGATGCCCGCCCCGAGGCCGAGGTGGTACAGCTGGATGTCCTTGTGGTCCCAGCCGATCTCGCTCCGGCGGGGTTCGGCGGCGAGCGCCCTGGCGGCATCGATCGGCATGAGGATGCTGCTCCTTGGATCTGAGAGCTGGAAGACCTCGGTGCGACCGTCCGCACCGTCGGCCGCACCGAGGTCGCTTCGGACCGGCTTCGCGTTCCGCTTCCGTCCCTGACGGGTTCTAGAACGCGTTCTAGCGCCGGTGAGCCCTATGTATAACGCACCCCCCATCGCTTGTGAAGACTCCTGACGCCATGTCAGGTGTGGTGTCGCCCAGGCGTGTTCCCGGTGGTTCCGCCGTCCGGGCCCTACCCTTGCCGGGTGGACGAAATGCCCCGGAATCACCGCACCGCCAGATCCCTGCGGGTCCTGCTGGCAGGCCCGGACGGCGGCCTGGCCGTCCTCCTCGGCCTCCAGTACGACATGGAGGTGGTGGCCCAGGTGGGCCCCGGGGGCGACCTGCTCGCAACGGCCATGACCACCCGCCCGGAGGTGGCCCTCGTCGACGACCCGTCCGCCGTCGAAGCCCTCACGGCGGAGGTCCCGGAGTGCCGCGTGCTCGTGCTCACCGGCTCGGCCCACCCCGGCCTGCTCCGGTCCGTCCTGGCCGCGGGCGGGGCGGGCCTGCTGCTGCGCGACGTACCGGTGGACGACCTCGCCGCCTCGATCCGCCGCGCGGTCATGGGGGAAACGGTCGTGGACGCCGCGCTTCAGGACCGGGAGTAGGCCGGCGTCTGCCGGCGCAGCAGGGTGACCACCGCCGCGCCGCCCAGGCCGATGTTGTGGGCCAGGCCCGTGCGGGCGGACGGGACCTGGCGGGGGCCCGCCTCGCCGCGCAGCTGCCACACCAGCTCGGCCGCCTGGGCCAGGCCGGTGGCGCCCAGCGGGTGGCCTTTGGAGATCAGTCCGCCCGAGGGGTTGACCACCCAGCGGCCGCCGTACGTCGTTGCGCCCGACTCGACGAGCTTTCCCGAGCCGCCGTCCGCGCACATGCCCAGCGCCTCGTACGTCAGGAGCTCGTTGACCGAGAAGCAGTCGTGCAGCTCGATCACGTCGACGTCCTCGATGCCGAGTCCGGAGCGTTCGTAGACCGTGCGGGCCGCCGCCGCGGTCATGGGCTTGCCGACCACGTCGATGCACGAGCCGGAGGCGAAGGACTCCCCGGTGTCCGTGGTCATGGCCTGCGCGACGATCTCGACGGCCTTGTCGTGCAGCCCGTGCTCGACCACGAACCGCTCGGACACCACCAGCGCCGCCGCCGCGCCGTCCGAGGTCGGCGAGCACTGCAGTTTCGTCAGCGGGCGGTGGATCTCCTTCGCCGCCAGGATCTCCTCGACGGTGTAGACGTCCTGGAACTGCGCGTTCGGGTTGTCCGCCGAGTGCCGGTGGTTCTTCTCCCCCACCGCGGCGAGCTGCGCGGCCGTGGTGCCGTACCGCTCCATGTGCTCGCGGGCGGCGTTCCCGAAGATCTGCGCGGTCGGCGGGGACATCTCGAAGCCGTGGCCGGCCGCCATGATCCCGTAGTGCCGGGCGACCGGGGACGTCTTGAAGTCTCCGCCGTCGGCTCCGCCGCCCAGCGCGCCCCGCTTCATCTTCTCGAAGCCGACCGCGAGCACGCAGTCGCCGATGCCGCCCTCGACGAACTGCCGGGCCATCATCAGCGCCGTCGAGCCCGTCGCGCAGTTGTTGTTGACGTTGTAGACCGGCACCCCGGTCAGGCCCAGTTCGTACGCGGCCCGCTGCCCGGCCGTGGAGGCCTGGAAGCAGTACCCGACCGGGACCTGCTCCACCCGCTCGTACCCGATGCCCGCGTCGGCCAGGGCGGCTTCGCCGGCCTCCTTGACCATGTCCCAGTACTGCCAGTCCCTCGACTCCGGCTTCTCGAACTTCGTCATGCCGACGCCCACGATGTACGACTTCATGTCCGACTCCTAGTCCCTGGGAAGGCCGAGGATCCGCTCGGCGACGACGTTCAGCTGGACCTGGGTGGTGCCCCCGGCGATGGTCAGGCAGCGCGACATGAGCATCCCGTGCACGGCCCGCTCCCCCGCCCCCTCACACACCGCACCCGCCGGGCCGAGCAGTTCGAGGGCCAGCTCGGCGGTCCGCTGCTGGTGCGGGGTCTGGACGAGCTTGCGGACGGAAGCGCCCGCGCCCGGCTCCACGCCGGACACCTGCCGGAGGGTGGTCCGCAGTCCGATGCAGGCGAGCGCGTGCGCCTCGGCGGCGAGCGCCCCGATACGCGCCCGGTACGCCCCGTCGAGCTCGCCGGACCGGGCGATCAGGGCCTCCAGGCCGGTGTCGAAGGCCATCTGGTCGGCCATGTGGACGCGTTCGTTTCCGAGCGTGTTGCGCGCGACCTGCCAGCCGCCCGTCGCCTCGCCGACCAGGGCGTCCGCCGGGAGCAGGACGTCGTCGAAGAAGACCTCGTTGAAGAGGGCCTCGCCGGTGATCTCCTTGAGCGGCCGTACGTCGATGCCCGGCGTGTTCTTCATGTCGACGACGAAGTACCCGAGCCCCTTGTGCCGCGGCGCGTCGGGGTCGGTGCGCGCGAGCAGGATGCCGAAGTCCGCGGTGTGCGCGGAACTCGTCCACACCTTCTGTCCGTTGACCTTCCAGCCGCCGTCCGCCGTGCGCTCCGCCCTGGTCCGCAGCGAGGCCAGGTCCGAGCCCGCCCCCGGCTCGGAGAAGAGCTGGCACCAGGCCAGCTCGCCGCGCAGGGTGGGCAGGAGGTACCGCTCGCGCTGCTCGGCGGTCCCGTAGGCGAGCAGCGAGGGCACGACCCAGGTGGCGATGCCGAGGTCGGCGATCCTGACGCCGGCCGCCTTCAGCTCCTGCTGGACGACGAGCTGCTCGACGGGACCGGCGCCGATCCCGTACGGCGGCGGGAGGTGCGGGGCCGCGTAGCCGGTGGGGGCCAGTACGCGGCGGGCGGCCAGGGGATCGAGCCCGCGGGCGTCCTCGATGACCTCGCGGGCCCGCGCCCGGTGTGCCTCGGCCGCCTCGGGCAGTTCCATCCGCAGCTCGCGCCGGGCGCCCGCGGCGGCCAGCCGGACCGCCCGGGTGCGGTGGCCGTCGCCGGCGCCGAGGAGCTGCCGGGCCACCAGCGCCCTGCGCAGGAAGACGTGCGCGTCGTGCTCCCAGGTGAAGCCGATGCCGCCGAGGACCTGGATGCAGTCCTTGGCGCAGGAGTACGCCGCGTCGAGGGCCGTTCCGGCGGCGAGGGCGGCGACGAGCGAGCGCACCTCGGGCGCCGCGTCGGCGGCCCGTACGGCGTCCCAGGCCAGCGCGCGGGCCTGTTCGAGGCGTACGAGCATGTCGGCGCACAGGTGCTTGATCCCCTGGAACTGCCCGATGGGCCGCCCGAACTGCTCGCGCACCTTCGCGTAGGAGGCGGCCGTGTCCAGGGCCCAGGCGGCAGTCCCGCAGGCGTCGGCGGCGAAGACGGCGGCGGCGAGGTCGCGCACGAGCGGCGCGTCCACCGCGAGCAGCCGGCCGGCGGGCACCTCGGTGCCGTCGGCCCGCACTTCGGCGGTGGGCCGGGTGGGGTCGGCGCTGTCGTGCGTACGGATGTCGAGGGCGGCGGCGTCCACGGCGAACCACAGCGTGCCGTGGGCGGCTTCCGCGGCGAGCAGGACGAGGTCGGCCTCGCCGGCGCCGAGCACCGGCGGGGCGGTGCCGTCGAGCAGGTGCCCGCCGCCTTCGACGGCCACGGCCGTCAGCGTCCCGGCGCCGAGCGCCACGGCCCCGATGCGGCTGCCGTCGGCGAGGGCGGCCGCGAAGACGGACTGCCCGGCCCGCTCCAGCAGTGCGGAGGCCAGTGCGCTGCCCAGGAACGGGCCGGGCAGCGCGGCGTACGCGGCCTGCTCGACCACCACGGCGAGGTCGAGCAGGGTGCCGCCGTCGAGGTGCGGCGCGAGCAGCCCCTGTGCCGCGAGCCCGTCCCAGTACGCGGGTCTGCCCCGCAGGCCCGGCGGCGCGTCGAGGAGTTTGCGGACCTCCTCGGGCGGCACGGCCCGCCCCGCCCAGCCGCGCACGGCGTCGGCCAACTCCCGCTGCTCTTGCGTGATTCCGATGCCCATGCGCGGCAGAGTAGAACACGTTCCAATCTGACGGAAGGTCAGATGACGGGTCGGATGAACGAGTTCTCACGCCGTCCGGCAGGGCGCGGCGGCAGCGACGGCGGTCAGTTCGGCAGGGAGCCGATCGCACCCCGGGCGAGCCCCAGGGCCTCGCGCCGGCACGTGTCTTCCGGGTGCTGGTACCCGTCGAGGACGATCCACACGGTCAGGTTGGCTTCCCGTACGCCCAGCCGGCAGTTCTCGCCCCCCGCGCGGTCGCCCCAGACCGTCTCGTCGGCGATCCCGACGGGGTCGGGCTCGGCTCCGTGCGTCTTGACCGACGCGGCGAACTCCTTGCGCGCGAGGTCTTCGCCCTTCGCGAGGGCGGGCGGTACGTCGCTG
This sequence comes from Streptomyces sp. NPDC037401, assembly GCF_055602345.1. Taxonomy (NCBI): domain Bacteria; kingdom Bacillati; phylum Actinomycetota; class Actinomycetes; order Kitasatosporales; family Streptomycetaceae; genus Streptomyces; species Streptomyces sp. NPDC037401. Next base: position 9,489 of record NZ_JBVJWO010000032.1, on the reverse strand, counting down.
CGGTAGAGCGTCCAGTCCACGGAGGCGTGCCAGATGCCGTCCCCCTCCGCGGACCAGTAGCAGGCCGTCTCGGCGTACGTCGGCTTGTCGGTGTGAAAGTCGCTCTGCTCCCGGCGGTCCTGCCGGGGCAGCAGCATGTCGCCGGCCATCTCCTCGCAGGTGAGCATGTTGACGTACTCGTCGGGCCCGGCGGCGCCGGCCTCGCCCCGGCCGGGCCAGAAGGCGAAGACGGCCACGCCGATCAGGGCCAGCGCGGACACCACCGCGAGCGCGATGCGGTCCCTGCGGCGCTGCGCGGCGGGGTCGGGGGCCGCCACGACGGTGGCGACCGCGGTCACGTCCCGCCGGGGCACCGCGTCCGCCACCGCCGGCCCCCCGCGGGCCCCGGGCAGGTCGAGCACGGTCCGCTCCGGGGCGCCCAGCACCCGGTCCACCTCGGCCTGCTGCGCCGCGATCCTCGCGTGCACGGCTTCCGGCCAGGGCCCGAGCCCGTCGGTCGCGCCCGGCGCCACCGCCCCGACCAGCTCCAGGATCCGCTGCGGGGTGGGCCGGGCGGCCGGGTCCTTCGCGAGGCACGCCTCCACCACCGGCCGCAGCCCTGCCGGCACGGCCGTCAGATCCGGCTCGGCGTGCACCAGGTCGTACAAGGTCTGCAGGGCGCTGCCCGCCGCGAACGGGCTGCGCCCGGTGGCGGCCAGCACCAGTACCGAGCCGAGCGAGAACACGTCGCTGGCCGCGGTCAGTTCCTTCCCCTCGGCCTGTTCGGGCGACATGAAGGCGGGCGAGCCGACGACCACCCCGCTCTGCGTCAGCTCGGTGGCGTCCCCGCCGGCCCCCTCCGCCGCCCGTGCGATGCCGAAGTCGATGACGCGCACGCCGTCCCCGGTCAGGAGGACGTTGTCGGGCTTGAGGTCCCGGTGCACCAGCCCGGCCCGGTGGATCTCCACGAGCGCCGTCGCCAGCCCCGCGGCGAGGCGGCGTACGGACTCCTCCGGCAGCGGGCCGGTGTCGTCGACCACCGCGCCGAGCGCGGGACCGGAGACGAACACCGAGGCGAGCCAGGGGGTTTCGGCTTCCGTGTCGGCGGCGGTCACGGCTGCCGTGAAGGCGCCGGAGACCTTCCGGGAGGCCGCCACCTCGCGCCGGAAGCGCGCCCGGAACTCCTGGTCGGCGGCGTACCGGGCGTGCACGTGCTTGACCGCGACCAGCCGCCCGTCGGGCCCGGCCCCCAGCAGCACCCGGCCCATCCCGCCCCGCCCGATCTCCGCGAGCAGCCGGTACGGCCCGACCGAGACCGGGTCGGTCAGTCTGAGCTTCTCCATCGGTGCCTCAACGCCCCCTCACACCTTGGGGATCGCCCGCACGGCGGACCGGACGAAGAACTTCGCCAGCCCCTCGCAGCGGCCCCCCGCCGGATAGCGGGGCCCCTTCACCTCGACGGACACCCGAAGGTTCGCATCCCGTACCGACAGGCGGCAGTTGACGTCCTCGCCGGGGCTGGGGTTCTCCCAGAAACCCTCCTCCGCCGACGGCGGATCGGGCTCGTTCCGGGTCCCTCCGCGGCTGCGGACCTCCCCGTACTCGCGCTCCGCCTGCTCGGTGCCGGTTCCCTCGCCGCTGCCGGTGGCGTAGACGTACCAGTCGACGGTGGCGGTTCCATCGCTGTTCGCCCACGCGCAGCGGAAGGTGCCGGCCCCGGAGCCGTCGTCCGCAGGGGTGCCCTCCGGGGTGGCGGAACCGAACCCGCGGGGGACCTGGAAGTCCTCGATGTCCGCGCAGCGGGTGGCGGTCGCCGCGTACCGGTCGGGCACGTCCTTCAGCCCGATCGCCTCCAGCAGGTCCACCGTCCGGTCCACCGCGTACGGCCATCCGACGGTCGGCCCCAGCATGCCCAGCGCGAGCGCCACCGCCGCCGCCCCGATCAGCCGTCGGCGCCGCAGGGACCGGGGCGGGAGGGGCTGGGGCGGGAGGGGCTGGGGCGGGCCGCCGTCCACGGCGGTGACGGCCGTCGTCGCGGGGGCCGGGAGCCGCGCCGCCAGGGCCTCCGCCTCGGCCCGCTGGGCCGCGGTCAGCGCCGCCACCGCCCCCGGCCACGGCCGGGCCGTCGGCTCCAGCACTCCGACCGCGGCCAGCAGTTCCTGCGGGGTCGGCCGCGCGGCCGGGTCCTTGGCCAGACAGCGCTCGACGATCCCGAGCAGGGAGGCCGGTACGCCGGAGAGGTCCGGCTCGGCGTGCACGATCTCGTACAGCAGCCGCGGTACGGACTCGGCGGCGAAGGGCGGCCGCCCGGTGGCGGCCGTGACGAGCGTGGACCCGAGGGCGAAGACGTCGGCCGCCGCGGTGACCTGGCCCCCGCCCACCTGCTCGGGCGCCATGTACGAGGGCGAGCCGATGAGCGACCCGGTGTGCGTGATCCGGGTGCCGCCCTCGACCGCGCGGGCGATGCCGAAGTCGATGACGCGGACCCCGTCCTCGGCGAGCAGGACGTTCGAGGGCTTGAGGTCGCGGTGGACCAGCCCGGCCGCGTGGATGTCGGCGAGCGCGGTCGCGAGTCCGGCGGCGAGCCGCCGTACCGCCTGCTCGGGCAGCGGCCCGCCCTCGTCCAGGGCGCCGCTCAGCGTGGGCCCCGGCACGAACACGGAGGCCAGCCAGGGCGTGGCGGCCTCCGGATCGGCGTCCACGACCGGCGCGGTGCACGCGCCGGAGACCGTACGGGAGGCCGCGACCTCCCGCCGGAACCGGGCCCGGAAGCCGGGCTCGTCGGCGAACTCCGCGTGGATCTGCTTGACGGCGACCAGCCGGCCGTCCGGCCCGGCCCCGAGCAGCACGCGTCCCATGCCGCCCTGCCCGAGCTCGGCGAACAGCCGGTAGGGCCCGGCCGCCTCCGTACGTTCCCCCGTGAGGTGCTGCATCCCCCCGCCGCGCCTCAGAGACCGCGTATGAATGCGGTGAACGCCTCCGCGGTGACGGTGAAAGCGGGCCCGTCGGGGTTCTTGGAGTCCCGGACGGCGACCGTGTGGGGCTGGGCGGCGACCTCTACGCAGTTGCCGCCCGTATCGCCGCTGTACGAGGACTTACGCCATGTCGCGCCCGTCAGGTTCCGGCTGCTGCCCATAACGCTCCTCCATTACCAGGGCGATTCGCGCCGCCGATTCCTCAACGGAGAGCGCGGCGGCTTGCAGATGATCGTATCGGAGCCAACCCTCCCTGAGAGCCTGCGGATTGGCCGTCATATGGCCCTGGATGAAGTCCTCCGTGTAGACAAGGTCGTGGTCATCGTCAAAGCGCAGCAGGTTGAACTCGCCCATCAGCCCGGCATGCGCGCCCGCTTCGAACGGCAGGATCTGCACCTGCACCCACTCCCGCATCCGCAGTTCCAGCAGATGCCCCAACTGGCGCCGCATGACATCCGCGCCGCCGACTTCCTGGTGCAGAACGGCCTCGCTCAGCACCGCCCAGATCAGTGGCGGGTTCTCGCGGTCGAGGATGCGCTGCCGCTCCATTCGGGCGGCCACCCGCGCATCGAGGTCCGTCTCCTTCCGTACGGCGAGCACCGCCCGCGCGTACTCCTCGGTCTGGAGCAGTCCGTACACCAACTGCGGCTGATACGTGGAGATGTAAGCCGCCCGCGCCTCCATCTCCGCGTACGCCTGGAACCACGTGGGCAACTGGCTCCGCAGGACCAGCCCCACCAGGCGGGAGAAGACCCCGCCGGTCCCCAGCGCCGCGTCGACCCGTTCGGAGAACTCCCGGGTCGGGACCCGGCGGGTCGTCTCGATCTGGCCGATCAGCGAGCCCGTACAGAAGACGATGGCGCCCAGCTCGGCCTGCTTGAGGCCCGCTTCCTCTCTGAGGCGGCGCAGCTCGGAGCCGTAGTAGTCCAGCGGCGAGGCACTGGGGTCGAGGTTGCGGATGCTGACCATGAGAGGGCCACCCCCAAGCGCACGGTCCGGAAAGGCCGTAGCCGAGCGTAGCCAGACGGGCACGGTCTGGTGGCCGGAATCCCGCAACTGACCCGCCGTAGTGGATTACCCGGCGGTAGGGCAGCATGAGGGCCCACGTCACACACGCCCCGGAGGCATCCCATGGCACCCACGGCCGCCCCCAAGCCGGAGATCCTCGCCGCGTTCGAGGCCGCCAAGGGCTTCATGCCGGTCCGTGAGGGCCTGGCGCTCTACGCGGCCGCCGCGGACGCGGCCGCGCTCGGGCTCCCGCTCCTGGAGGTCGGCACGTACTGCGGGCGCTCCACGATCCTGCTCGCCGACGCCGCCCGCGCGGCCGGGCTCGTCGCGATCACCGTGGACCACCACCGCGGCAGCGAGGAGCAGCAGCCGGGCTGGGAGTACCACGACCCGTCGGTGGTCGACCCGGAGGTCGGCCTGATGGACACCCTGCCGACCTTCCGGCGCACGCTCCACAAGGCCGGTCTGGAGGACCACGTCCTCGCGGTCGTCGGGCGGTCCCCGCAGGCCGCCGCGGCCTGGGGCGGCGCGCTCGGCTTCCTCTTCATCGACGGCGGGCACACGGACGAGCACGCGACCGCCGACTACGAGGGCTGGGTCCCCCACCTGGCGGAGGGCGGCACGCTGGTGATCCACGACGTGTTCCCCGACCCGGCGGACGGCGGCCAGGCCCCGTACCGGATCTACTGCCGGGCCCTGGAGTCGGGCGCCTTCACCGAGATCTCGGTCACGGACTCGCTGCGCGTCCTGCGCCGTACGGGTCCCGGCCTCTGAGCACACCCGGACGCCCGGCCCGATAGACCGCCGGAGGCGGGCGAGACCGCTTAGCATCGCGACGTGCCGTACGACGACAGCCCCCCGCCCCCGGAGTCCTCCGCCTCGATCGCCCCCGGCCGGAGCCGGTTCCCGCGCCGGTCCACGCTCGCCGTCGCGGTCGCCGCGCTCGCGCCCGTGTGCCTGGCCGGCTGGCTGCTGACGGAGGTGCTGACCGACGCCGGGGCGGACGGGAAGAAGCCCTCGGTCCTGCCGCTGCCCGTCTCCTCCGCCCAGCCGGGGGCGACGGACGCCAAGGCGAGTGCCTCGCCGCCGGCGAGCACGAAGCCCGCGCCGAGCGCCACCGCCGCCGCCACCTCGGCCCCGCCCGCCGCGTCCGCGCCGGCGCCCGCCTCCGGGCCGCTCGCCGGCCGCACGATCGTGGTCGACCCCGGACACAACCCGGGCAACTTCCAGCACTCCCGCGAGATCAACCAGAAGGTCGACATCGGCACCGGCCTCAAGGAGTGCGACACCACCGGCACCACCACGAACTCCGGCTACAAGGAAGCGGACTTCACCCTCGACGTCGCGCGGAAGCTGCGGGCGACGCTGGAACAGCAGGGCGCCCGGGTGGTGTTCACCCACGAGGCGGAGCGCCCGTTCGGCCCGTGCATCAACGAGCGCGCCCGGATCGGCAACGAGGCCGCGGCCGACGCCGTCGTCTCGATCCACGCCGACGGATCCTCAGCGGGCAACCGCGGCTTCCACGTGATCCTCCCCGCCGCGGTCAAGGGCGGCGCCGCGGACACCGCGGCGATCGTCGGCCCCTCCCGCGAGCTCGGCGAACGCATCGCGGGCAACTTCGTACGGACCACCGGACTCGCGCCCTCCAACTACGTCGGCGGCGGTACCGGACTCGTCGTGCGCAACGATCTCGGAGGACTGAACCTCTCGACCCGGCCCAAGGTGTTCATCGAATGCGGCAACATGCGTGACGCCAAGGACGCGGCGCTGCTGACGAGTCCGCAGTGGCGGCAGAAGGCGGCTCAGGGCATCGCGGACGGCATCGTCGGCTTCCTCGGCGGGTAGTCCTGGTCGCGGGGCCCGGCGCACCCGGGCCGCTCGGGCGCGGGAGGCATCCGTACCATGGTGCCGCCCGCCTGCTCTTGACTGCGACCGCGGCACCACGAGACGACCGAGACCGAGAAGGACACCCAAAAGTGAACATCCGCTCCCTCACTCGAGGCGACGGCGTGGTGATCGGAGCAGCGGTGCTGCTGTTCATCGCCTCGTTCCTCAATTTCTTCACCGCGGACTGCAACGGGATCGACGCGTGTGAGGACAGCCTCCCGAACGCCTGGGACACGGACAAGATCTACCTCGTCCTGCCCACGGTGTTCCTGATCGGCCTGATCGGCGCCGGGCTCATCCTGGCGAGCCGTTTCCAGCCGGAGGGCCGCAAGCTCGGCCCGCTGTCCCTGGAGGGCTGGGGCGTCGCACTGGCCGTCGCCTCGTTCTGGTCCTCGCTGTGGTCCCTGATCCTCAGCCCGGAGGGCGCCGACCTCGGCGCCGGCGCGATCCTGGCGTTCCTCGCGACCCTCGCGCTGGCCGGTGTGGCCCTGCTCGGCTCCAAGGTCCCCGCGCTCAAGGGGGCGCTGCTGCCGGCGCCGAGCCCGCAGCCGGTGGCGCCGTTCGGCGGCCAGCCCGGTCAGCCGGGCCAGCCGGGCCAGCCGGGTGCGTACGGCTACCCGGGCCAGCAGCAGCCGTCGGGCGGGTACGGCTACCCGGGCCAGCAGCAGCCCTTCGGCGGTCAGCCGGACGCCGGCCAGCACGCCCCGCAGGCGCAGCCGCAGCCGCAGGCCGCCCAGCAGCAGGTCCCGGCCGACGACTTCACCGCGTTCTGGTTCGCCGTCCCGGTGGCCCGTGCGCTGTACGCGGAGGACGGCTCGGGCGCGCCGATCGCCGAACTGGCCCCCGGAACCTGGTACCTGGCCGTGGGCCAGCAGGGCCCCTCGGCGCTGGTGGCGCAGACGCAGGACGGCCGCCGCGGCATCCTGCAGGACACGTCGGACATCCAGCGCGGCTGAGCAGAGCCCGCAGCACGACAGGGTCACGGCCCCCCGCCCTTCCGGGCTGGGGGCCGTTGCCCTACAGTCCCCTGACTGACCGTCAGATGACGGCCCCGGCAGCAGCACGGCACCGAACCGGAGGGGACTTCATGCGCCTCGGACTCGCGCTCGGCTACTGGGGCCGCGGCCCCGACCCGGCCCACCTCGACCTCGCCGCCGAGGCCGAGAACCTCGGCTACGACTCCGTCTGGACCGCCGAGGCCTGGGGCTCGGACGCCTTCACCACCCTGACCTGGATCGCCGCGCACACCTCGCGGATCCGGCTCGGCACGGCCATCGCGCAGATGGCCGCCCGCACCCCCACCGCCACCGCGATGCAGGCACTGACCCTCGACCACCTCTCCGGCGGCCGGATGATGCTGGGCCTGGGCCTGTCCGGCCCGCAGGTGGTGGAGGGCTGGTACGGGCGGCCCTTCCCCTCGAGCCCGCTCACCGCGACCCGCGAGTACGTCGACGTGGTCCGCCAGGTGCTGCGCCGCGAGGGCCCGGTCGCACTGGACGGCCGCTTCCACAGCCACCCGTACGCCGGCGGGGACGGCACCGGTCTGGGCAAGCCCCTCAAGCCGATCACCCACCCGCTCCGTCCGGACCTGCCGGTCCTCCTGGGAGCCGAGGGCCCGAAGAACATCGCGCAGACCACCCGGATCGCCGACGGCTGGCTCCCGCTGTACTGGTCGCCGCTGCGCCCCGACGTCTACCAGGCGTCGCTGGCGGGGGTCCGCGAAGGGTTCGTGATCGCTCCGATGGCGCGGGCCAAGGTCTGCGACGACGTCGCCGAGGGCCTGCTCCCGGTCAAGGCCATGCTCGGCTTCTACATCGGCGGCATGGGCCACGCCGCCCGCAACTTCCACGCGGACCTGATGGGCCGGATGGGGTACGAGGACGAGGCCCGGCGGATCCAGGAGCTGTTCCTCGCGGGCCGCAGGGAGGAGGCCGTGCTCGCGGTCCCCGACGCGTTCGCGGACGAGATCTCCCTCGTCGGCCCGCGCGAGCGGATCGCCGAGCGGCTGGAGCTGTGGCGCAAGGGCCCGGTGACCGACCTCCTCGTCACCGCGCCGGACCCGCACACCCTCCGCGTCCTGGCCGAACTCAACTCCTGAGGCCCGGGAGCTCCGTACCCTCGAACCGACAGCGGGGGGAGCCGTGATGAGACCGAACCGACCGGGCGAGATCCTCAGGAGCGCGAATTCCCACGACCCCGACTCCCGGGCCTGGCTCGTGCGGGCCGCCTCCACGGGGGGCTGCGCGGGGTTCGTCCTGCTCTTCGTCTGGGGCAACGGCGCCGGGCCGGTCCTGATCCGCGTCCTGCTCGGCTGCACGGCCGCGGCCTGCGCGGTCCTCCTCGCGTACTGGGTGCGGGACGTCAGGTCCGTCGTCGGGATACGGGCGGTGGAGGCCGCCGCCCCGGGCACGGGGCCGCCGGTGTCGCTGCACCTGGAGACGGCCGGCGGCCGCACCTTCACGCACGCGCCGGAGGAGGTGACGAGGATCCATCGGACCGTCACCCTCTGGATGGACCACGCCGCGAGCCCGAGCCTGGGCCGCGGGCCCACCGTGCGGTGGGCGGTCAGCCGCCGAGCTGGGACGCGCTCGGGACCTTGTCCACGACCTCGGCGCCCGCGCTCGCGCCCGCCGTCTTGACATCGTTGATCATCTTTTCGAAGTTGCCGATGTCGGCGTCGCTCGCCTCGCCCTTGCGCAGCTTCGTCCCGAGGTGTTTGAGGGATTCGATGCCCGCCGTCAGCGGGGCCACGGCCCTCGAGAGCAGTTCGTCACCCTTGGCGTTGTTCACCGCGGCCTTGAGCCTGTTGTAGGTGAAGGCGCCCGCGAGGCCGGCCTTCACCAGCGCGAAGGTCCGGCCGTCCGCGCCCTGCTTGAACTTGCCCTCGCGGTACGGCTTGACGATCCACTGGTAGGTCGCCCCGGCCGCGAGCCCGGCGTTCGCCACGAACCGCGTCTTGGCGAACTTCTGCTGCTCCGCCGAGTTGGTCGGCGAGGCCCCGGCGTCGCCGCCCTCGTCGCCGCCGCAGCCCGTGGCGCCGGCCAGCAGGGCGCCGGACAGGAGCAGCGCGACCAGGGCGCGGCGCAACCGCGCGGGGAAACGGGCGGTACGGAAGGCGGGCACGGCAGACCTCCGGGAGTGCGTCTGTACTCCCCGCAGCCTCACCCGGGCCCGGACGCCCCGCCACCCGGCGCGGCCGTCCGTGTCGCCGGCGTCGTCCGTGCCGTCGGTGGGTTTCGCGGCCGCGGTCGCGGCAAGACGCGGGACATGCCTACACACCGCAGCAGAAGCAGTGCCGCGGCCCGTCTGGCGGTACTCCTCGCCGACGTGCTCGCCGGGATCATCGTCGTCTGGATCGTGATGTACCTGCTCGACGCGAACCGGGCGAACGACGTCGTCGAGTGGTTCCACGACGCGGCCACCTGGCTCGCGGGCTGGTCCCACGACCTGTTCACCTTCGACGACGAGTGGGCGCGGGTCGTCGCCGGGTACGGGCTGGCGGCCGTGGTGTACCTCGTAGCCGGGCACGCCCTGGCCCGCACCCTGGCGGGGGGGGGGGGGGGGGGGGGGGGGGGGGGGGGGGGGGGGGGGGGGGGGGGGGGGGGGGGGGGGGGGGGGGGGGGGGGGGGGGGGGGGGGGG
>NZ_JBVJWO010000031.1:0-97689 GCF_055602345.1 Streptomyces sp. NPDC037401 | reverse complement strand
CCCCCCCCCCCCCCCCCCCCCCCCCCCCCCCCCCCCCCCCCCCCCCCCCCCCCCCCCCCCCCCCCCCCCCCCCCCCCCCCCCCCCCCCCCCACCCTCTCTAGGCAGCGTTCCGGGCGCGCGTCACGACGCGTCGCGGACCGTACCGGTCAGCGACGGACCGGGCTGGAGCTGCCAGTTCCTGTCGTACATGCTCAGGCGGCCCGTGAGGGACTCCACGGGCTCGCGCAGCCGGTCGGTGGCGGTGGGTACGGTCAGGTCGGCGCTCAGCTTGCCGGGCGGGATGCTGACGTACAGGTTCGGCTCGTCCGTCACCTGGGAGATGGGCCGGGCCGGGGTGTGGCGGGGGCCGAAGTGCTCGTCCAGCCAGCGGGCGTCGACGTCCAGGGTGGACAGCTCCGCGCCCTGGGTGACCGGACGGAAGACGAACTCGCCCATGATCTCCGCGTCGGCGGCCTCGGACAGACCGATCCGCCAGGTGAGCGTCTTGCCCTCGACGACGTCGGCCGCGACCGGCGTCACCGTGATCTTGGGCATCGGGTCGTCGTCCTTCACGGTCACACCGCCCTGGGCCGAGCCCACTGCCGCGCCGCGCACGGCCTTCACGTAGATCACCCTGGCCGAGTCGTATCCGTAGCGGGTGTTGCCCTGGACGGGCACCGTCACGTCGATGTCACTGCTGCCGGCCCGCACGGTCACCACACGGGACGCGACCTGCTCGCCGCCGGGCTCCGGGACGAACAGCCGGACCTGTCCGCTGCCCTGGCCGGAGACGTTGACCGGCACGCGGTACGTCCGGGTGCCCGAGTCGCCTTCCTTGACGGTCAGCTGGCCGACGTCGACGCGGGGCAGTGCCGCAGGGCGGACGGCCGGGGTGCCGGGGCGCCAGCCCCAGGCGTCCATCAGCCACGCCCGTCCGGAGAGGCTGCGCGGGGTCAGTTCGAGGGCCTTGATCTTCTTGAGGTCGAGCCCGGCGCGGACCGCGGCGGTCAGCGGAACGCGGACCTCGCGCGCCCAGTAGGAGGCGGTGCGGTCGGACCCGGGCAGACCCTCGGGTCGTACCAGGCCGAGCTTCGCACGGCGCCCCGCGGCGTCGGTGACCGAGACGTCGAGCCGGGTGCCGGTGGTGTTGGGCGGGACGATCAGGCGCAGGGCGAGGGCGTCGGAGCCGGCGAGGGAGAACGGCTGCGCGGGGCTCAGCACGATGGGGTGGCCGGGCCGGTTCCACCTGAGCGCGACGGCGTCGCGGCCGGGCTCCGGGGAGGCCGCCCAGTAGGCGAAGTGCGGCGAGGATCCGCGCCCGTCGCCCGGCAGGCAGGCGACGGCCGGGTCGGGGTGGACCTGGGGGCACACCCGGCCGCCGGACACGGCGAGCCCGGCTCCCGGCAGGACGGCCGGGGTACGGTTCCCGCCGACGGCGTGGGTGAGCACCTGCGCGGGGCCCGCGGAGGGCGCGCGGCGGCCGGTGCCGTCGAGCAGCGGGCGCACCTTGTCGTCACCGGCGACGAACAGGCGGGCCGCCGCGGCGATGTAGGTGGCGCCGGCGGCCTGCTGCTGGGTGGCGGTCAGGCGGGTCTTCTTGCCCGGGTGGCACACCGGGTCCGGCTGCTCACCCGAGTAGAAGTCGTCGTCGGCCGGCGCCTTCGCCTGCCCCGGAGTCCACTCGCTGTTGAAGAAGTTGTGGTTCGCGCCGACCATGTACACCGCGCTCTGGAGCGCGGCGCCGCGGCCGATGCCCCGGGTGCCGTCGACGTAGATCTCGCCCTGGAGGTCGGACACGTCGCCGTCGCAGCCCGGCAGGATCGTCATGGAGGGAACGTCGGGGGCCGGGTTCTGGCCGAAGATGGTGGGGCCGATGAGCACGTTGCCGCGGATCTTCCAGCGCACCGGGCCGCGGTGGCCGTCCTGGGCGGCCGGCGGCGGGAGGAGGCTGTCGAGGGCGGCGCGGTTGACGCCCTCGCCGCCGCGGGAGTGGCCGACGAGCATCACGCGGGAGAGGTCGGCGGCTGCGGTGGCCCGCACGGCCGCGGGAGCGGCGGGGCGGTTCGCGGCCCAGTCGGCCCAGCGGGACAGGTGCAGCCGCACCAGGGAGGAGCGGGCCTGGGCGCCTCCGTCGTCCGCCTGCCAGTCCTGGCCGTTGATGCCGTTGGCGGAGATGGACAGGGTGACGTAGCCCTGGGAGGCCAGGAGCTTCTGCGTGCGCAGGTAGCCCTGGTGGCTGGGGATCGGCTTCATGCCGGCCTTGCAGGGCCAGTCGCCGGTCGCCTCGCCGCGGGTGTTGTAGCAGGTTCCGTGCCGGCCGTGCAGGAACAGGGCCACCGGGCGCTTGCCCGGGGCGCCGGCCGGGCCGACGACGGTGGCGCGCATCTCCACGGGCTCGGGGAAGCCGGGAAGCCGCACCGCCTTGAGGTCGTACTCGCCGGTGACGGCGCGGTAGCGGCCCGGCTTCCCGGGATCGACCTCGTTCACGGGCAGCGGGGCCTCGGGCTGCGCGGGGCGCTGCAGGAGCCCGCCGTTCGGGGCGGCGGCGGGTGCGGCCGCGTCCAGGCGGCGGCCCCCGGCCACCGCCCGGAGCTCGGTCGCGGAACCGATCCGCACGCCGTCGAGCTTCAGCCGGAAGGCACGTCCGTCCCGGTCGGCGACCGGCACGCCGAGCAGCCGGTCCCCGGCGTGGAACTCGACCCGCGCGTCGCCCATGGGCAGCGGGCGCGGCGCGGTCCAGACGAGCTGCCGGCCGGCCCCCGTGCCGGTGAACCGCCAGCCGTCCGGGAGTCCTTCGGAGCTGCCCGCCGGCCCGTTCGTCACGGGGCCGGCGGCAGGCTGGGCGTACGCGGGTACCGGCGACACCGCTGCCAGCGCGAGCACCGCCATGGCGGCGGTCACCACGCGTGTGACACGTATCAAGGTGGTCATCCTCATCGTCGATCATCGGTCTTGTTGCACCCCGGGGATTCCCGGGGTCTTCCCCGACCGGGAGGACGACAGCCGGTGCGGACGGGTTGCCTCCCCGACCGGACGGATTGCGGATCACGCACGCGGCCATTGCCGGAAAGATCCTGAGGGACGATCAGGCCGTACGGGCCCTGGGGGCCTGCGGGGCGGTCGGTGGGGCGGCCTGCGCCTCGCCGAGGATGCCCGCGAGCTCGCCGGGCCGCCCGGCGAGGCGGACGACCAGGTCGTGGAGGATGTCCGGGGTGTGGTTGCTGACGATCCGCCCGCTCCAGGTGTCGCAGAGGGCGGGCACGGTCAGCGCGGCGGCGTAGTGGAGGCCGGTGGCCTCGTAAGCGCTGCGCAGCGCGGCGAATCCGGCGGGGGTCGCCTCCGGCGCACCGAGGACGGTGACGGCGACGGTGTCCTCGAGTCCCAGCAGGGCATGGGCTTCGAGGAGTTGCTGCGAGCGCGGACAGCCGGTCGAGAGGTAGAGGCGGTAGCGGTGGGCCACCGGGTAGAAGCCGGTGCCTATGCGGCCCCGCAGGGGGGCCGGCGGGACGGCTGCGGGCACAAGGGTCTGCGGCATGACTCTCCTGGGCGTGGCGTGGCGGAGCCCTCGGGCGTCGCTGGGGACGCGAGCCCGGATGGGGGTGCGAGGGCGGGGAGACCGAGCCTGGGGTCAGCGGGCGCTGCCGAACGCACTGCACACGCGCAGGAGGTCGATGTGCAGGCGCCGGGTCAGCCACCAGCGGCGGCACGGGGTCGGCGACGCCGCACTCCCACCTGCCGCCCTGGCCAACGCCATCGCCATCGCCATCGGTCCCGTCCCGTCACTTCACGACCGTCCCAGGCAGTCTCGTGGCGGTGCGGACGGCCGTCAAGAAGGCGGCGGCGGGCGTCCGTTGGGTGAGACGACGCTGCTCACGGCCGCCGCGGCGCCCGCCGGACCCGGCCGGATTCCGCGCTCGGAATCCCTTGCGATCCCTCGGAATCCCTCGGAATCCCTCGGAACCTCTCGGAACCTCTCGGAATCCTTTCCCCCGCATGTGTTTTGTGTACGCCGGATGAAATCTCCGCAGCACTGCACGCGCACCGATATCCGGCCCGTTGACAGCCCTTCCGGCCGGTGTCCGACCTGCGCCGCAGAAAACGACGTCGGCGGCCCCTTCCGTCTCGTTCGGCGCCTGCTTTCCGCCTCCCCGGATCACCGAAGCCGCCGGAGTGTCCTTGTCCGGACCGCTCGTCGCCACCCCGCCGTCGCCACCGCCCGGTGCCCCCGGCCCGGCTGCCGCAGGCCGTCCGCGACCGCGGGGACCGCGAAGGGCCGGCTGGTCGCGATGGCCGGGGAGCGGCTGCGCCCGCCCGGCTGGACCGAGATCAGCGCCGTGTGCACCCGTCCGGGCCACCGGGGCCGGGGGCTGGCCACCCGGCTGGTACGGGCCGTCGCCGCGGGCATCCGGGAGCGCGGCGACGTGCTTTTCCTGCACACCGCCGCCTGGAACACCGGCGCGATCCGGCTCTACGAGTCCTTCGGGTTCAGCGTGCGCCGGCGGCCGTCCTTCACGGCGGCCGGGCGCCGGGAACACCGGGCAATATTACTGCCAAATTCCCTTAATGCTGCGGTCATTGTACGGCTCCGGAACCCGGCGTAGCGTTCCGGGGAAGGGCGCGAATTCGCGGGGTCCGGGCGGGCCCGGATTCTCTCCCCCCTTTTCCGTACGGCCGATCAGGAAGGCGTATTCCGACGTGTCCGCTTCCTCTCCTTCCCCACGGCTGCACCTCGCCGTCGCACTCGACGGCGCGGGCCGGCACCCGGCCGCCTGGCGCGAACCCGGCGCCCGGCCGGCGGAGCTGTTCACCGCGCGGTACTGGGCCGACGCCGTCGCGGAGGCGGAGGCCGGCCTGCTCGACTTCGTCACCCTCGAGGACGGCCTGGTCCTCCAGTCGTCCGCGGCCGAGGGGCCCGACGGGCGTACGGACCGGGTGCGCGGGCGGCTGGACGCGGTGCTCACCGCCGCCCGCGTCGCCCCGCTCACCCGGCACATCGGGCTGGTCCCGGCCGTGACCGCCACCCACACCGAGCCGTTCCACATCTCCAAGGCCGTCGCCACGCTCGACTACGTCAGCCGCGGCCGCGCCGGACTGCGGATCCAGGTGTCCGGACGGCCGGACGAGGCACGGAACTTCGGCCGTCGCACCGCGCCCTTCGAGGACGGGGAGTTGTACGAGGAGGCCGCCGACCACGTCGAGGTGATCCGGCGGCTGTGGGACAGCTGGGAGGACGATGCGGAGATCCGCGATGTGACCACCGGCCGGTTCGTCGACCGCGACAAGCTGCACCACATCGACTTCGCGGGCCGCCACTTCCGGGTCCGGGGCCCGTCGATCACGCCGCGCCCGCCCCAGGGGCAGCCGGTCGTCAGCGCCGCCGTCGGGGCGCAGGGCCCCGCGCACGGGCTGATCACCCGGTCCGCCGACGTCGGGTACCTCGCCCCGCGCGACGCGGAGGGCGCCCGTGCCCTCGCCGCCGCGGTGCGCGCCGCGCGAGCGGAGCGGGCGTCCGGCGGGCACGCGCCGGACGCCCTGCACCTCTTCGGGGACCTCGTGGTGTTCCTGGACGACGACGCCCCGGCCGCCGCCGCGCGCCGCGACCGCCTCGACTCACTCGATGCGACCGACGCACTCGATGCGACCGACGGGCGGCACGCGGAGGTCTTCGCCGGGACACCCGTGCAACTGGCCGACCTGCTCCAGGAGTGGCAGGCGGCCGGCCTGTCCGGCTTCCGGCTGCATCCGGGCGTACTGGCCCGGGACCTGCCCGCCGTCACGCGGAAGCTGGTGCCGGAGCTCCAGCGACGGGGCGTCTTCCGCCGGGCGTACGAGGCCGGCACCCTGCGCGGGCTGCTCGGCCTGTCACGTCCCGCGAGCCGGTACGGCTCACGGACCGCCGCCTGACCGGGCCTGAACCCCGCCCGGACGCCACCGCGGCCCGCGCACGGCCCGCGCACGGCCCGCCACGGCTCTCCCGCCCGCCGCCCGTCCCCGCCCCCGTCCCGGATCCGGAAGGACCACGATGAGCACCGAGCCGCTCAAGCAGATCCATCTCGCGGCCCACTTCCCCGGCGTCAACAACACCACGGTGTGGAGCGACCCGGCCGCCGGCAGCCACATCGACTTCGATTCGTTCGTCCACTTCGCGCGGACCGCGGAGCGCGCCAAGTTCGACTTCCTCTTCCTCGCCGAGGGACTGCGCCTGCGCGAACAGGGCGGACAGATCTACGACTTGGACGTGGTGGGCCGCCCCGACACCTTCACCGTGCTGGCCGCCCTGGCCGCCGTCACCGACCGGCTGGGCCTGACCGGCACCATCAACTCGACGTTCAACGAACCGTACGAAGTGGCCCGCCAGTTCGCGAGCCTGGACCACCTGTCCGACGGACGCGCCGCCTGGAACGTCGTCACTTCCTGGGACGCCTTCACCGGCGAGAACTTCCGCCGGGGCGGGTTCCTGCCGCGCGAGGAACGTTACTCGCGCGCACGGGAGTTCCTGGACACCGCCACCGGGCTCTTCGACTCCTGGGACGGCACGGAGATCGCCGCGGACGCCGCCTCGGGCGTCTTCCTGCACGACCCCGCGGCGGGCGCCTTCGCCCACCGGGGCAGGCACTTCGACATCGAGGGCCGCTTCAACGTGCCGCGCAGTCCGCAGGGCCGCCCGGTGATCTTCCAGGCGGGCGACTCCGAGGAGGGCCGGGAGTTCGCCGCCGCCTCGGCCGACGCGATCTTCAGCCGGTACGGCACCCTGGAGGCGGGCCGGGAGTTCTACGCCGACGTCAAGGGCCGGCTGGCCCGCCACGGCCGCCGCAGGGACCAGCTGCTGATCCTGCCCGCGGCGACGTTCGTGCTGGGCGACACCGACGCCGAGGCGCGCGAACTTGCCCACGAGGTCCGCCGCAGCCAGGTCAGCGGGCAGACCGCGATCAAGTACCTCGAGCACGTCTGGAACCGGGACCTGTCGGGCTACGACCCGGACGGCCCGCTGCCCGACGTCGACCCCGCGCCGGGTGAGAACACCGTCGCCCTGGGACGGGCGAGCGTACGGCAGTTCCGCGACCCGCTCGCCACCGCCCGGCAATGGCGCGAGCTGGCCCGGGCCAAGAACCTGTCGATCCGCGAGCTCGTCGTCGAGACCACCGGCGAGCCGACGTTCACCGGCTCCGCCGCCACGGTCGCCGCGTCCATCGACGGCCTGGTGCAGGCCGACGCCGCGGACGGCTTCATCCTCGTCCCGCACATCACTCCGGGCGGCCTCGACGTCTTCGCCGACACCGTCGTCCCCCTGCTGCAGGAGCGGGGCGTCTTCCGCAGCGAGTACGCCGGCACCACCCTGCGCGACCACCTCGGGCTCGACGTACCCGCGGCGGCACCGGCCCGGCGGGCCGCCGCCTCGTAAGGGGAGATCGCCGCCCCCGCCCGCCCGCTCCCCGATCTCCAAGGAGACCTGGCCATGTCCGGCATCCCGCTCGGGGTCCTCGACCTCGTCCCGATCTCGTCCGGCTCCACCGCCGCCGACGCACTCCACCACAGCATCGACCTCGCGCGGGAGACGGAACGGCTCGGCTACGCCCGCTACTGGTTCGCCGAGCACCACCTGAACCCCGGGGTCGCCGGGACCTCCCCGGCGGTCGTCCTGGCCCTGACGGCCTCGGCGACCAGCACGATCCGCATCGGCTCCGGCGCCGTCCAGCTCGGGCACCGCACCGCGCTGTCCACGGTGGAGGAGTTCGGCCTGATCGACGCGCTGCATCCGGGACGGCTGGACCTCGGGCTCGGGCGGTCGGCGGGCCGACCGCTGCAGCCGGGCGCGGACGCGCCGCCGCCCTTCGAGGGGTACGCGCCCAACGGGCTCCGCATCCCGCGGCGCTTCTCCTTCGAGCACCTGCTCGGCCACCCGCGGGTCGCGCTCCAGCAGCGGCTGCTGAACCTGCCGGGTGCCCGGCCGCCGGACTACGGCGAGCAGGTCGACGACGTCCTCGCGCTGCTGCGGGGCGAGTACCGCTCCCCGGAGGGCGTCGAGGCGCACGCGGTCCCCGGCGAGGGGGCCGACGTACAGGTGTGGATCCTCGGCAGCAGCGGCGGACGGAGCGCCGAGACGGCCGGGCGCAACGGGCTGCGGTTCGCGGCGAACTACCACGTCAGCCCGGCGTCCGTGCTGGAGGCCGCCGAGGGCTACCGGGCCGCTTTCAAGCCGTCCGCCGAGCTGGACCGGCCGTACCTGACCGTCTCCGCCGACGTGGTGGTGGCCGAGGACGACGCGAGCGCCCGCGAACTGGCCGCCGGGTACGGGCCGTGGGTGCGCAGCATCCGCAGCGGCGAGGGGGCCGTGCCGTTCCCCAGCCCTGCCGAGGCGCGTGCGCTGCCGTGGACCGACGCGGACCGGGAGCTGGTCGCCGACCGCGTGGAATCCCAGTTCGCCGGCTCCGCGCGGACGGTGGCGGACCACCTGGAGCGGCTCCGGGAGGCCACCGGGGCCGACGAGCTGCTGATCACCACCATCACGCACGACCACGCGGACCGGGTCCGCTCGTACCGGCTGCTGGCCGAGGAGTGGGCGCGCCGCTGAGACGGCCGGGAGACCGGGGCCCCTGGGGTCCGGGGGGACGACGGGGCGCCGGGACAGCGGGGCGCGGGGACGGCAGGGCCAGAAGGGTCGGCAGGGTCAGCGGGCTCCGGCGGAGGGGGACGGGCGGCGGCGGAGGCTGCCGCGGACGAAGGCCGCCTGGCCGACGTGCTGGAGGTCGTCGGCCAGGATGCTGACCAGGCGGACCCCCAGGGTGACCGGCGGGTCCCAGGCCGGGTCGACCACCCGTTCCAGGTCGGCCGCGGTCAGGCTGCGCAGGAAGGCCGTGGTCTGTTCGTGGACGGCGTCCAGGTACTCCAGCAGCAGGTCCCCGGAGGTGACCCGGACCCGGCCGGCCTCCCGGGCGGTGTGGCCGTAGCCGGTCGATCCCGCGGGGAGCGGCAGGGCGAAGCGGTCGTCCCAGCCCTGGGCGTGCCAGACCTGTTCGCGGCCCGCCGGGCCGGCGACCTGGGCGTCCTGGACCCGGGCCAGGTGCCAGACCAGCCAGGCGACCGAATTGGCCTCCGGGTCGGTGCGGGCGTTGAGCTCGTCCGCCGACAGTCCCCGCACCGCCTCGTGCGCCTCCTCCCGGACGCGCCCGAACCCGTCGGCCAGTACCTCCACAGCCTTCATCCGCGATCCTCCGCTCGGTCCGACACCGCGGTTCCCCATCCAAGCCCGGCTGCGGCCCGGTGCCCGGCGCCGACACGCGGGGCCGGGGCGGGCGTGACCGGCCGGGGCGGGCGTGACCGGCCAGGGCGGGCGTGACCGGCCGGGGCGGGTCCGGCGGTTCAGAGCAGGCCGTGGTCGCGTGCGTAGATCGCGGCCTGCGTCCGGTCGCGCAGGCCGAGCCTGCCGAGGATCCGCGAGATGTGGTTCTTCACCGTGCCCTCGCTCAGGAAGAGGCGCGCGGCGATCTCGCGGTTCGTGGCGCCGCGCGCGACCAGCTTCAGCACCTCCGCCTCCCGGGCGCTCAGCGTGCCGCCGCTCTGGCCTGCGGGACGGTCGAGTGCGGCGACCAGCCGGGCCGCGGCGGCCGGGTCGAGCTGGGTGACCCCGGCGTGGGACAGCCTTACGGCGTCGGCCAGTTCGGCGGAGGGCAGGTCCTTGAGCAGGTACCCGCTCGCGCCCGCGCGCAGTGCCCGGACGACGTACTCCTCGTCGTCGAAGGTCGTGAGCATCACGACGCGGCAGTCGGGGGACCGCCTGCGCACCTCGGCGACGGCCTCGACGCCGTCCATGCCGGGCATCCGTACGTCCATCAGGACGACGTCCGGCGCGAGGGCGAGGGTCTGGGCCACGGCGTCGCGGCCGTCGGCCGCGGTGCCCACGACCTCGATGCCGGCCTGGATGCCCAGGAGGGAGGCGATGCCCTCGCGGATGAGCTGCTGGTCGTCGACGACCAGGACCCGTACGGGCGGCGGGCCGCCGGTCACGTGCCGCTCCGCGGTCCGGGAAGGGTGACGGTCAGGCGGGTGCCCGCGCCGCGCCCGGTGTCGACGTCCACCAGGCCGCCGGCGGACTCGACCCGCTCCCGCATGCCGCGCAGCCCGAAGCCCTCGCCGCCGGGGGTGAACCCGCGCCCGTCGTCGGCCACGGTGAGCCGGGCCCGGGCCGGGTCCAGCTCGACGGCGACTTCGATACGGGTGGCCCCGGCGTGCCGGCGGGCATTGGTGATGCCCTCCTGCGCGGCGCGGTACAGCGCGGTCAGGACGGCCTCGCCGTGACCGCTCTCCTCCCCCGTAACGTGCAATGTCACATCACCGTGTCCCGTCACGAGCCCGTCGAGGGCGGGTCGCAGCCGGAACGGCTCGTCCCGCAGCGCCCGTACGGACGTCCTGACGTCGGCCAGCGCCTGCCGGGCCGAGCGCCTGGCGTCCTCCACCGCGCGCCGCGCCGCTTCCGGGTCCCGCTCCCGGAAGGCCTCGGCCTTCTCCAACTGCACCACGATCGCGGTGAGATGGTGGCCGAGGCCGTCGTGGATGTCCCGGGCCACGCGGTTGCGCTCGGCGGCCGCCGACAGCCGCGCCACCTGCCCGTGCGACTCCTCCAGCCGTACCCGCACCCGCCGTTCCCCGACGGCCACGGCCGCCACCGACAGCGTCAGCACCAGCCCGACCGCGAACATGAGCAGGTCGGAGAGCCGCTCGAGATCGGCGTACCAGCGCGGGGTGGTGAGCGCGGCGAGCCCCGCGCAGCAGACGGCGAGGACGAGGGCGGCCGTCCGCCCGAAGGCGAAGTAAGCCGTGAACGGCACGAGGACGAACAGCACCCGCGACAGGCCGGATCCGTCGGTGGCGGCAACGGCCGCGAACAGCGCGAGGCGCAGGCACATCAGTGCGGCCGCGGGCCGCAGCGGGGTCCGCCCGGGAAAGCGGCGGTACTCGGCCGCGTCGAGCGCGAAGAGCAGGGCGATGGCGAGGACGAAGAGCGGCAGGTGCCCCTCCCCGAGCCCCGAGGCGGCGGCGTACCAGCCGGCGACCAGCACCGCTCCGTAGAGGAGCGGTGCTGTCCAGGGGGCCGGGCGGGAGGAGTACACCCGCATCACGGTAGTGGGCATGTCACCGGGCGGACCCGTGCTTCGGCCAGACCGCCAGCGAGAGCCGGACCAGGGAGGCGGCGGCGAGGACGTGGACGGCGCCGGTCCACGGGCTGTCGGGCAGCGGGGCCGCCACCGCGAGCGCGGTCAGGCAGATCCCGTACCCCCAGGCGGGCAGCCGGGGGAAGACTCCGGCGCGCACCATGGACGCGCTGAACAGGACGGTGCCGAGGACGAAGACGCACGCGCTGCCCAGCACGGCGGCCCGGCTCGGCGCGGGCAGGACCGGGTCGTCGAGGAAGAAGACGACGAGGTTCAGGGCGAAGCCGACGCCGGTGAACAGGCCGAGGCCGAGGAGGTTCACCGCATAGGCGACGGCGCCGAGCCGTCCGGCGGCGGCGCTGTGGTGGAAGTACAGGGCCGTGACGGCAGGTGCGCCGAAGGCCGCGCCGAGCCCGAGCACGAAGCTGGTGGCCGCCGTCTCCCCGGTGAACGCCTCGACGACCCCGGGCACGCCGAGGGAGAGCGCCAGGACGACGCCGCAGACCGCGCCGAAGCGCAGCAGCCAGGCCGGGGGCGGCGGGGTGGCGGACGGGGTCCCGGCGCGGGACCGGGCAGAGGTGGTGGACATGGGTGCGACTCCTGGTCGGCCGGGTGAGGGGGACGACCAGACCGTACGAACGGCGGGGCCCGGCCCATCAGTGCCGGGCGGCCACACCGCGGCCGGAGGTCATGTGCCGCGTCCGGCCGGAGGTCATGTGCCCGCCCGGCCTGCCGGTCCCGCCGCACCCACGGCAACCGGTCCGCGCAGGCGCGGGGCCGCCGTCAGGCCGGGCTGCCGGGTCCCGCGGAGCCCTGGGAGGCGAGTACGCCCCGCAGCCGCTGCATCCCGCGGCGCGCGTGGCTCTTGACGGTGCCGAGGGGCAGACCGGTCCGTTCGGCGATCTGGACCTGTGTGAGGTCGCCGTAGAAGGCCATGGCCAGCACCTCGCGCTGCACCGGGGGCAGCTTCGCCAGTTCGCCGGAGACGACCAGCCGGTTCAGTACGGCGTCGGTGTGCCCGCCCACTCCCTCCGCCGCCCCCGGGGGCGGCAGGGCGGCACCTGCCGCCGCGACCAGGGCCAGGCGCCGGGTACGGGCCGAGAGGGCGTCGGCGGTCTTGCGCCGGGTGATGCCGACCAGCCAGCCCGCGAGGGGGCCCCGCTCGGGCCGGTAGCCCTCGCGCCCCCGCCAGGCAGCCAGGAACACCTGCTGGGTGACGTCCTCCGCCTCGCGCGGATCGCCGAGGGTGCGGGCGGCGAGGGTGTGCACGAGCCGGCCCCAGCGCAGGTAGGCCGCGGCCAGGCACTGCTCTTCGCCGCGTACGAGCCCGGCCGCGAGCTCGTCGTCCGCGAGCTCCGCGGGAACGAGGGCGTCCGGGGCGGGGGCTCCCGTGACCGTGGCGTCTGCGACGGGGGGGTCCGTGACGGGCGCGGTCATGGCGACTGCTCCTTCCGCCGTACCGGACCGGCCGGTAGCGGCTCCCCCAGCGTCCGGCGCACCCCACGCGGCGCTCAACTCGCATCGGTTGTGCGTCGTATCGTGGAGGCATGAGCGAACCGCAGCCCGGCCTCACGACCGGGGCGGTCGCGCGCCGGCTGGGCGTCTCTCCCACGACCCTGCGCTCCTGGGACCGGCGTTACGGCATCGGCCCGGCCGCCCGGGAGGACGGCAGGCACCGGCGCTGGGCCCCCGGGGACATCGCCGTGCTGGAGGAGATGTGCCGGCTGACCGCCACCGGCGTCCCGCCCGGGGAGGCGGCCCGGGCCGCGGGCGGCCGTACCGCGCCGGCCGGCCGCCCCGCCACCGCCGCCCGCCACAGCGGCGCGGGCGGCGGCCTGCCCCTCGGCACCGTGCGGGAGGAGTGCCGGGGCCTGGCCCGCGCGGCCGTACGGCTCGACGCACCGGCTCTGGACGCCATGCTCGGCTCCCTGGTCGCGGACCACGGCCTGGTGACCGCCTGGGAGGAGGTGATGGCTCCGACGCTGCGGGCCGTGGGACGCAAGTGGGAGTCGTCGGGCGACCGGTACGTCGAGGTGGAGCACCTGCTGTCCTGGCACGTGTCGACGGCGCTGCGCGGCGTCCCGCGCGCGGCCGGGACGCCGGGAGCGGCCGCTGCGGCTCCCGCCCCCGCCGGTACGCCCGCGGTGCTGCTCGCCTGTGTGCCCGGCGAGCAGCACACCCTCCCGCTTGAGGCACTCGCCGCCGGGCTCGGCGAACGGGCCCTGCCCACCCGGATGTTCGGCGCCGCCGTACCGGCCGGGGCGCTGGAACAGGCCGTGCGGCGGACCGGTCCCGCGGCGGTCGTGCTGTGGTCCCAGGCCCGCGCGACCGCCGACCATCCGCTGGCCCGCCGGATCGCCGCCGGCGCCTGGGGCGTCAGGGGCGCGCGGAGCCGCCCGGTGCTGCTGCTCGCCGGTCCCGGCTGGGCGGGCCCGGCCCCGCGGCCCGGGATGCTGCGCCCGGGAGGCCTCCGGGAGGCGCTGACGACCCTCGGCGGGCTGTACGGGCCGGCCTCCGGCAGCCTCAGTCCCGGCCCCGGGCGTGCTTGAAGCGGGCGAGGCCGTCGGACAGTTCGACCACCGGGTGCGGGTAGGCGTACCGCTCCCGCTCCGCGCCCTTCAGCTTCCACGGCTCGTGGACGGCCGACACCGGGATGTCGGCGAGTTCCGGGACCCAGCGCCGTACGTACGCGCCGTACGGGTCGAAGCGCCTGCCCTGGAGCACCGGGTTGAGGACTCGGTTCGGGCGGGTGTCGGTGCCGGTGCCCGCCACCCACTGCCAGTTGAGCTGGTTCTCGGCGACGTCTCCGTCGACGAGGAGGTCGAGGAAGTGCCGGGCGCCGGCGCGCCAGTCGATGTACAGCGTCTTGGTGAGGAACGACGCGGTGAGCAGGCGGCCCCGGTTGTGCATCCAGCCCTCGTGGGCGAGCTGGCGCATGGCGGCGTCCACCACGGGGTAGCCGGTGCGGCCTTCCTTCCACGCCCACAGGTCGTGCTCGGCGGCGGGCCCGGTGCGCCAGCGGTCCTGCCGGGGCCGGTAGTCCTCGGTGGCGGCCCCGGGCCGGGCGGCGAGCACCTGCTGGTGGAAGTCCCGCCAGCACAGCTGCCGTACGAACGCCTCGGCTCCCGCCCCGCCCCGGTACCGCGCCCGGTGGACGGCCTCGGTGGCGGACACCGCTCCGAAGTGCAGGTACGGCGACAGCCGCGAGGTGACGTCGCCCGGCAGGTCGTCGTGGCGGTCCTCGTACCCGTCGGCCTGCCGGGCGAGCCAGCCGCCGAGCCGCTTGCGGCCCTCGCTCTCGCCGCCCTGCGCCAGCCCCTCGGAGACGGACGGGACCTCGGCGCGGGAGGGGATCTCCGCGGAGCCGATGCCGCGGGGCACGCGGACCGTGCGCGGCGCGGCGAGCGGGGTCCGCAGCGCCTGCTGCGACCAGCGCCGGAAGTACGGGGTGAACACGGCGAAGTGGTCGGAGCCCTGCGGGGTGACGGCGCCCGGCGGCAGGGCGGTGGCCACCCCTTCGTGGACGTAGAGGCGGCGGCCCCCGGCTTCGAGCGCGTGGCGCAGCCTCTCCTCCCGGGCGCGGGCGAAGGCGGTGTACCCAGCCGCCATGTGCACCTCGTCGGCGTCGGCCTCCCGGACCACGGCGCACACCTCGGCGACGGGGTCCCCGGCGCGCACCACGAGGCGGCCGCCGCGCTCGCGCAGGCCGGAGTCGAGGTCGCGCAGGCAGTCCGCGAGGAAGGCGAGCCGGTTGGGCGCGGCGAAGCCGGCCTTCTCCACAGCCGGGTCGCGGACGAAGAGCGGGACGGCCTCGCCCCGCCGGCCGAGTGCGGCGCGCAGCGGCGGGTGGTCGTGGAGCCGGAGATCCGAGGTGAACAGGACGACCGGGACGGTCATGGCACAACTCCTGGCGGTCGGCACCGGGGCGGTGGGAACGGGTGCGGGTCGGGCGTGTGCCCGCTGTTTCGCCCCGGGGGCCTCCGGCGGATGCGGATGCGGCGCAGGCGCCTCGGGGACACGGGCCCCGCGCGGACGTCCCCCGCAGGTGCAGGCCCCGCGCAGGCGCGCCGGGCGGCTGCGGGAGCCGCCGGGGCGCGCCCGCGGACGGCGTGCAGGCGGGCACCGGCCGGACCCCGCCGGGACGCGACCGGACAGGACCGCCGGCTCCGGGGCGGGCGGGCTCCCCGGCGCCGCGGGACCTCCCGCTCACGGCGCAGGGCCCTCGCCCTGCGCGGCCGCCCCTCCGCCGGGGGCCGCGGCCTCCCCGGCGGCGGTCTCCGCCGCACGGGCGATGTTGCGGGCCATGCCGCCGAACACCGCGGCGTGGAACGGCGAGACGCTCCACCAGTACGCGTGCCCCAGCAGCCCCCGCGGGTGGAACAGCGCCCGTTGCCGGTACCGCGAGCGCCCGCCCCCGACGGGCTCGGCGCGCATCTCCAGCCACGCGAGGCCGGGCAGCCGCATCTCGGCGCGCAGCCGCAGCAGCCGCCCGCGCTCGATCTCCTCGACGCGCCAGAAGTCCAGCGACTCCCCCACGCGCAGCCGGTGCACGTCGCGCCGGCCGCGGCGCAGGCCCACGCCGCCGACGAGCCGGTCCAGCCAGCCGCGTACCGCCCAGGCGAACGGCATCGAGTACCAGCCGTTCTCGCCGCCGATGCCCTCGATCACCCGCCACAGCGCCTCGGGACCGGCGTCCACCTCGCGCTCCCGCAGGTCGGTGTAGAGGCTGCCGCCGGACCAGTCGGGGTCGGTGGGCAGCGGGTCGCTCGGCGCGCCGGGCACGGAGGCGGCGGACCAGCGGGTGGTGACCTGGGCGTCCCGGACCCGCTGGAGGGCCAGGGCCAGGGCCCGGTCGAAGGAGACCGGGGTCCCGGGCGGGTCCGGGACGTGGGCCGCGATGTCGTGCTCGGCGCAGACGACCTCGTGCCGCAGGGACTCGGCGAGCGGCCGGGCGATGGCCGGGGGCACCGGCGTGACCAGCCCGATCCAGAGGCTGGAGAGCCGCGGGGTGAGGACGGGCACGGGGATGATGACGCGCCGGGGCAGCCCGGCGACGGCCGCGTACCGGTGCATCATGTCGCGGTACGTCAGCACGTCGGGGCCGCCGATGTCGAAGGTCCGGCTGACCCCGGCCGGCATCCGGGCGCTGCCGACGAGGTAGCGCAGCACGTCCCGGACGGCGACGGGCTGGATGCGGGTGCGCACCCAGCTCGGGGTGACCATGACCGGCAGCCGCTCGGTGAGGTAGCGCAGCATCTCGAACGACGCGGAGCCGGAGCCGATGATGACGGCGGCGCGCAGCACGGTGGTGGGCACTCCGGAGTCGAGCAGGATCCGGCCGACCTCGGTGCGCGAGCGCAGGTGCGGGGAGAGTTCCCGTTCGGGTACGCCCCGCGGGGTGAGGCCGCCGAGGTAGACGATGCGGCGCACTCCCGCCGCCCTGGCCGCGTCGGCGAAGGTGCGGGCGGCCTCGCGGTCGGTGCGCTCGAAGTCCGCTCCGGCGCCCAGCGCGTGGACGAGGTAGTAGGCGACGTCGACGTCCTCCAGGGCCGCGCCGGCCGAGGCGGCGTCGGTGACGTCGCCGCGTACGACCTCGGCCTGGCCGGCCCAGGGGTGGTCGCGGAGCCGGTCCGGGGAGCGGGCCAGGCAGCGGACCCGGTGTCCGGCGGCCAGCAGCTCGGGGACCAGGCGGCCGCCGATGTAGCCGGTGGCCCCGGTGACCAGGCACCGCAGGCCGGGGAGGTCGTCGTCTCGTGCGTCCGTCATGGGCCGATCCCTTCCCGCGCCGCGTGGTGCACACCTCTCTTCCGCACGGGTGGCGGCGCCGGTGCACGCGCCGTCGGTGCAGGTCAGGGGTGCGGCGGGAGACGGGTGGGGGCCGTGTGCCCCCACCCGTCCGGCGGAACGCCGCGGTCAGCCGGCGTCGCGGACGGCCACGATGCCGTTGAAGACGCCGACGTACGCGGTGCCGTCGGGGCCGAGGGTGACCGGGGCCCAGTTGTTGTCGTACGCGGGGCCGGTACCGGTGAGCTTGCGCCAGCGGCGCTCACCGGTACGGAAGTCGACGGCCGTCAGGTACCAGGCGTCGATGCCCCAGAAGTTGGGCTCCTTCTCGTAGAAGTACAGGAGACCGTTGGCGGTGGAGAGCTTGGGGACGGTCGAGGGCGAGCGGACCGCGCTCTCCCAGACGGTGTCGCAGCCACTGCCGTCGGCGCGTACGTCGATCCGGCTGACGCCGCCGACGACGCTCTTGCCGAGCAGCAGGGTGGTGGGGTTCTCGTAGCCGTAGTTGTTCTCGACGACGAGGCTGTTGCCCCAGCTGATCAGGGAGTTGTCGGTGGTCGAGGCCCCGGAGCCGAAGACGGGGACCTTGCAGACCAGGCGCTCGCCGGCCGGCACACCGGGCGCGCGGCGGTAGACGAGGACGTTCATCCGGTCGTCGGCGTTGTCGGTGATGGCGACGTAGTCTTCGCCGAAGAGGTCGGGGGTGGTGCCCGAACCCTGGTTCACCGAGCCCGGCTTGGTGCCCGTGCCGCGGTCGTACGTCTCGCGCCACTGGATCTGCGGGGTGCCGTCGGCGGCGGCGCGGAAGCCGTAGAGGGCGTGGTCGGAGACGATCGACACCCCGTCCTCGGCCACCGAGAAGGAGTTCTGGATCTCCTCGCCCGCCAGCCGGACCGAGCGGATCCGGCCCGTGTCCGGGTCGACCGTGCCGACCCTGCCCTGGCGGGTGATCCACCAGATCCGGCCGTCCCAGTCGGGCATCACCGAGGTGACGGGGTCACAGGTGCCGCTGGGCCACAGGTTGGTCCAGCTGACGCAGTCGTGGGGCACCTGCGGGGTGAGGTCCCAGTCGTCCTCGACCGTGAACTTCCAGCTGCCGTCCGGGTTCTGGGAGTGCGCCAGGCGCAGGATGTGCTGCCGCGAGTCGGCGAGCACGGCCCGGTCCTGGTGGTCGAGGTAGAAGTACGCGCCTCCGGAGGTGTCCTTGAAGATCTTCGAGAAGTCGGTAGATCAAGGGCCAGGATTCGCCTGACCTGCAAGGGGCGTGGCCTCGCGCCCCTGAGTGGGAAAAGACTGGGAAACCGAAGCTGGGGCTCCCTGCAGCAACTCCCAACGCTCCTGCAGTGTCTTAATGATGGCCCTCTCCATGGCCACTGTCACGCTGCTGTAGACGCCCTCAACGCCTGGCACTTCGTGCCCCATCCGCGACTCGACCGCGAACTTGCTGTGCCCGTCTTCGTCCAGCCAGGCCTTGTGGCCATGCCGCATGAGGTATAGCCGCCTGCCCTTGAACGAAGGCACCGCCTTCATCGCCGGCCTCGCGAAACGCCCGAGTCGTTCAGGCGTCCCATCGGCGATCAGCCGCCAGTAGGCGTAGTCGAAGTTCACGGCGGCCAGCGATCCTCCCTCGATGGCGGGGAACACCCAATGCCTGTCGTGGCTGGCGAGGAGCTCCTCAAGCATGTCGCCGAGGAACGGAGGGATGACCAGCGTGCGGGAGCTGGCGTACTTCGGAGGGAAGAACTGGAGCTTGCTGTCAGCGTACTGAACTTGGCGTTCAACACGAATGGCCTGCATGACGTCCTGACCCTTGCCGTAGCGCTCCATGTCTTCTGCGTACCGCTCCGCCTCCTCAGCATCGGGTCGCGGATCAGAGGCCGGCCAGTTGGGGTAGCAGTAGTCGCGCGTGAGACCAAACAGTTCGGCGGGGCGCATGCCGGTCATGGCCATCGTCCAGATGAACACGTACCCGGAGTAGCCGAATAGCGTCTTCGCGTTGCGGGCCAGCTGCTCGACCGCCTCAGGCAGCATGTCCTTCTTGCGCTCCTTCGGCTTCTTGACGAACTTGCCGCGCCGCTTGGTGCGCTCAACTGGTGAGGTTTTGATGAGCCGCGGCACTGCGTCGTCCAAGATCATGCCCAGAACCATCATGACCTGCCGGGCGGACCTCTCGCCGAGGACGCCGTGGAGGTGCTTGCGGAACGCCCGGTAGGCAAGGACGTCGATGTCCGCTACAGACTTGCGCTTGAAGTAGGGACGGATGTGCGTCTCCACCGCGGAGCGGTAGCCCTTCTCCGTCAGATGCGCGTGGTTCATGGCGGCCAGCCAGCTGTCCAGCCAGTCGGTCATCAGCGTCGAGCCGTCACGGTTGCTGACCTGTACGCCGTGGCGGATGTCGTGCGTCTGGTCCAAGCCGTGGCGGTAGGCGGCCTCTTCGTCGGTGAACCCGCCTTTGGACTCGAAGCGCTTGCGCCCATTCTCGTGATAGGCGCCCGTCCACCACTTCACGCGGCAGGTTCCGCCGCGCCACTCCGTGTACACGTCGAGGGCCCTTTTGGCCATGTTGTGTCCCCTTGATGTGCCGGCCGCCGCGGTGCCTGGCAGCCCCACACTGCCGAGGCTCCACGGCGTGCTCCATGCGGCAGGGCCTAGGCGCCGAGAGGGCAGCCGCGGCAGCTGTCGCAGTTACCGCCAAGCCGGTGAACCAACTCCCGCATCACGGACTTTGCCGCAGGGCGGGCCTGTTCCTGGCCTGGTACTACGCAGACGATCCCAGTGTCGGAGAGAACAGCCTCACCGCGGAAGGTGGGGCCGTAGTCGACTATGAGCGCGCCAGTGTGAAGCATGGCTCCCCCTAGTGTCAGGGACGGTGCGGGAGCCTCGGAGGACGTGATCCGACTCTGCCACGTGTGGTGGAAATGCGAACCACTTCAGCAGAAAGTGAACGATGTTTTTCTGCGTGTAGCCGTGACCCCAGGGATGGTTGTACGACCATCGGCTGAGTTTAAAGATCAGATGAGCCCTGCAGCGCGAAGATCCTGCACCGCGCGCTCGCTCAACGCCCGAATCTCCTCCGACGTGAGTCCGTCCGTCGTGGCGATTGCGGCGAGCTTGATCACATCGCGGACTTCGGCGTCATGCACCTCGGGCGGTAGCTCGGAGATGGCAGTGCCCGGCTCCGCCTGCGAGGGATCCACAGACACCGGCTCGCCACCCGCGAGGATGGCTAGACAGCTCCCAGGAGCCCAGTGGAGCAGCCCGTCGATCTTGACGTAGTTCGTCTCGCGGATCGCCAAGGCATTCTCAACTCGCTGCCAGGTCTTCTTGGACGTGCCGCCGGCTTTGGCGTTCGCGTCGTTCAAGGCAACGCCGAGGTTCTTGCGGCGACTGCGTGCCGCAGCGGCGAGACGTTCAAGGTCACTGGGTGCCATGGCCCCATCTTGGCAGGACTGGCCGGGACCAGCCAGGACTGGCCCCCATTTTGGCTTCAAGTCGACCCTAAATTTCCGCAGGTCAGGGGTATGCCGGGGTGCCTTGATGTCCTCTCATGCGCACTCAAGGGGTATCTATGGGTAGACAGCAGGGGTGTCAGTGGGTAGCTTTTAGGCATGCACCAAGCCCCAACCACCTTCGAGGTGGCGGCAGTGGCCATGCGCAGGAAGCGCATGCAAAGAGGGATCTCCATAGCGCACCTCGCTGAACAGGTCGGCTGCAGTGCCAGCTACCTGCGAAAGCTCGAAGGCGGATCTCGCCGTCGTGTGGGCCCGGAGATCTACATCCCTCTCCGCACCGCGCTTGACGCAACAGACGACGACCTGCTCGCAAATCGCGAGAGGTAACAGAAAGGAGGACCGGTGGCTAGCAATCGGTCGCCGAACGCCAAGGTTCCGACGAAGCCGCAGGATCTCGACGCGCCGTTCTTCAACGCCGCTGAAGTGGCCTGGCTGCTGGATGTCAGCGTCAAGACGGTCTACCGCCGTGTTGCCCAGGGCTATCCCTGCAGCCGCAGGGGGACGGGGCCCATCAACGTCAGCCGGGCGGACCTGCAGCGCTGGTACGAGCTCGACCGCGTGCAGCCGATTCGGCCGCCGCGGCGCACCAGCCGTAAGTCGCTCGCCCCCGTCGCCGCTTAGCGGCTATGCGGCCCCGACCGCCGGCTTCTGGCAGGTCGCCGAACAGTCGAGGCCTACCGCGATCCACCCCTCACCTGCAGCTACCGCAGAGAGAAGAGGACCCCGATGGAACCCATCATGCCCGACCCCGACCACATCGTCCCCGACGCTTTCGACCGCATCACGTGCGGCCTCCCCGTCCTGACGCCCTTCGCAACGCTGTTCGCCGAGGCGGAGGAACTGCTGCTGGCGACCCGCCCGGAGGGCTTCGAGGTCGAGGAGATCGGTCTCCTGGCTTTCGAGGAGCTGCCGGTTGCGGAGCGGGATGCGGCGATGCGTGAGCTGGTCTACACGTACTGGTCGGCGCGTCAGTCTGACCGTGAGGCCCTTGCCCGCTACGAGGCGACCGGGGGCCAGCGATGAACGCCTCCGACCGCGAGCTGCTGTCCGCGCTGCTGGAGTACGACCGGGCGCCGCGCCTCCACGAACTGCACCTCGATGACTGCGAGGACGACAAGTGCCGCCGCTGCGAGCCGCGGGCCATCGCCGAGCACGAGGCGTACATCGCTCACCTGATCAACCCGACGGCCGAGGACTGGCAGCGCCTGGACGCGAACCGCGTGAAGGCGGGCGCGGGCGACACCGCCGAGCTGCGACACACGGTCCTCGACCTCGACGTCGACAGCCGCTGCCCGTTCACCGGCGCCTACCGCTACCCGTGCCCGCCCACTGGAGGCAAGTCGTGAAGTGCGGCGAACCGAATCCCGAGTCCACCTACCAGGAGTGCCAGCTCGAGCTGCGCCACTCTGGTGATCACGAGTACTTCAGCACTCGCTGGCCGCGCCCCGTACCCGCCGCCCCGGACTGGGACATCGAGGACATGACACTGGCCGGCGCCCGCAGCCTGGATCGCAGCCGCGAGTGGGACCTGAACGAACGCGAGTTCTTCATCGCCTTCGAGGTGACCAACACCTACGTCATCGCGGTGAGCGCCGAGACCGAGGATGCCGCGCTCCGCCGGTACGAGGACTACTGCGACCTTCCGGACTTCAGTCGTGAGCAGGCGATCGACGGGGGCATCGAAGTGCGGCGGCCGACCGTGCACGAGCGCGCGGAGACGATCAGCGAGCCGATCGGCCCGAAGATCGCGTGCCCGGATTGCGGTCGCCTGTCGCTCCACCCGCGGTGGATGCACAACCCGTACCGCAGGTGCCACGGCCCGATTCAGTGGCGCGAGGGGTACCGCGGGCGGCTCTACCGCGAGTTCGTCGAGACGCCGGTCTACAGCGCGCTGACGGCGGTGGCGTCGTGAACGCGGCGGACGCGCAGGCTGCGCGCAACGAGGCCGTGCAGGCGGCGCTGAACGCCGAGGACCTCTGGTACCAGGAGGCGTTCGGCCCGATCGACACCTGGTCCGAGGCGGTGCAGTCGAGCTACCGCGTCGACCTGTACCTGGCTCGCCGGCGAGCGACCGGCTGGGCGCCTGATCCGAACTTCGCGGACAGCCTGCGGGCCGGTTACGTCGAGTCGTTCGAGGCGTTCGGCACCCGCACCGACTTGAAGGCGGTGGCCCAGTGACCGCCCGTCTGAAGTCGCCCGCTGCCCGTGTCGCGCTGGTCCGCCACAAGTCCCGCGCCCACCGCGGCGCCGCGGTGCTGGCGGCCTCGGCGACGGTGCGTGCCGAGCTGGAGCAGGGCCAGGCCCGGCTGCTCGCCCTGCGTGCCGAGATCGCCGCCGTGTTGGCGGGTGTCCGGTGACCGGCCGCCGTATCGCCGCCTGGGACGCCGCCCTGTTCGTCGGATCTCTCGCCCTCCTGCGGTGGGCGCACATCACCTGGAGGAAGCCGTGAGCTACACCACCTATCGCTTCGAGCGCGTCCCGCTGACCGCGACGAAGTCCGTGCCGTGCGAGGCGTGTGGAAAGAAGGTCCGCCGTCAGCGCACGTTCGAGCAGACGCGCAACCCGTTCAACAAGAACGCGGACGGCACCGTCAAGGACTACGCCGACATCTACCGCGAGCTTGAGGCGGAGGCCGCGACCTGGAGGGCCGAGTCCGAGATCCACAGCAAGTGCGCCGAGGCGGGTGACTCCGATGGTCGCTGACAACCGCCTCGACGACCCTCTCGCCGAGATCAAGCTGATGCGCAGCGCGATGCACGCCGAACATGAGCTGGGTTCCCATTTGCACCAGGTCTTCGGCGGCTGGGCAGAGTGCGCGCCGTGCGAGAAGGCCAACGACGAGTGCGACAGCGTCTTCGCCTGCGACCAGTACAAGGCGTGGCAGCGGGAAGCCGAGGCCGGGCAGCGCTCCCGGGCCGAGCTGGCCGTCGGTCAGCTGCTGGCCGAGGTCGCCGAGCTCCGCACGCAGCTGGCCACGGCCGAACGGCAGGCGAAGGAGCTCGAGGACCGGTACGTCGGCAAGGAGCCCACCGTCGCCGAGGAGATGTCGTTCCTCAGCCGCTGCGTGGATGCCGTGCTCGACCTGTGCGATGCGGAAGAGAAGGGCGCTGCCCGGTGGGAGCAGCCGCTGCCCGTGCCGGAGTGGGTGGCCAAGATCCGTGCGGCCGCGGAGGGGAACCTCGCGGTCGGGGATCCGGACGACGTGCCGGGGGTCCCGGCATGAGCGGCCTGATCATCGGCGCGGTCCTCGGTATCGCCGCCCTCGCCCTCATCCTCGCCGACACCCGGAAGCACCGGTGACCGCCACCCGCGGGGAAGGCAGCCGCCCGGCCAACGCCACCCCGCCGGCCCGCCCGATACGCGTCATGCCGCTGGGGCAGGCGCCCCTCCGCGGCCGCAAGGCCGCCTGATACCGGCCCGCCGCCGCGGATGACACGAGACCGATGCGGCGGGTCCCCAATCCACCCGACCGGCCGTCGAGCAGCCGCTCCGGCCAGGACCCAGCCCCACCTCCCCTACGCCAGGGGCTGGGTCCCCCCATCCCTGAACCAGGAGCAGCCATGATCAGCCCCGCGACCGCGCAGCACGTTCTGTACCACTACAGCCGGTCCGGCGGCATGGAGCCCGGCACGTTCACCCGGCATCTCATCGCCGCCATCGCGCACGCCGACTACCAGGAGTTCAGCCGGCTCGCCACGCTCTACCCCGAGTTCGCCACCGCCATCGAGATCGCCAAGCACGACCTGCACGGCATCACCAAGCTGCAGATGGTCGCGGCTGGCCGGGAGGCGGCGTGAACTGCGCCCGATGCGGCGACGAGAACGGCCCGTTCGTCCCGACCCGTAAGGGCCCGCTCTGCGAGGACTGCTTCGAGGAGCTGTCCGAGTGACCGCCGACGCCATCGAGCCCGGCCTGTACGACATCCCGGCCGAGCTGTATCACCGGGATCCCATCCCCGGCGGCAGCCTCTCCGCCTCCGGTGCGAAGGTCCTCGCGGACTGCCCGGCCCGGTTCAAGTGGCAGCTCGACAACCCGCAACCCCATAAGCCCGCCTTCGAGTTCGGAACCGCGGCCCACACGGTGATCCTCGGCGACGGGCCCGAGCTGGTCGTCGTCGAAGCGGAGATCTGGAACACGAAGGACATCAAGGCCGAGGTCGCAGCGATCCGGGAGGCCGGCGGGATACCGCTCAAGCCCGCCGACTACCTGCGGATCTGCGACATGGCCGAAGCACTCGTCGCCCATCCCGAGGCGTCGGAGATCTTCACCCCGGGCAGCGGTGTCGCCGAGCAGTCGGTCTTCTGGCCCGACGGCCCGATGTGGTGGCGCAGCCGCTACGACTGGCTCCGGCCCGACCTGCTCGCCGACTACAAGACGACCCGGTCCGTGCACCCGGACTACCTCAGCAAGGCCATCCACGAGCTCGGCTACCACATCCAAGAGCACATCTACCGGCGCGGCGCCATCGAACTCGGACTCCTGCCCGAAGGGGCTGGCCTCAAGTTCGTCTGCCAGGAGAAACAGCCGCCCTACCTGGTGACCGTCGCCGAGCTCGACCCGATGGCCCGCTACGTCGGTGCCCAGCTGACCAACCTCGCCGCGAGCCGCTACCTGTACGGCCGCGAGACCGGCCACTGGCCCGCCTATGACGAGCACTCCACCGTCATCTCCCTGCCGCCCTACATCGAGCGCCAGTACGCCTAGGAGCGTCCATGTCCCAGCTCCCCCCGCCCGTCCGCACCGCCCGTCCGCAGCCGCAGTCCGCCGAACCCGGCTTCGCCTTCCGCCCTGCGAGCAAGGCTGGCCGCAAGGCCCGCCTCTCCATCCAAGGCATGTCGGGATCAGGCAAGACCTGGACTGGCCTCGGCATCGCCCACGGCCTCTCCGAGGGCAAGCGCTTCGCCGTCATCGACACCGAGAAGGGCGCCGCCAGCCTGTACGCCGGCATCGGCGGCATCCAGTTCGACACCCTCGCCATGGACCGCTACGACCCCCGCGACCTGGAGAAGGCCATCGCCGCCGCAGGCCAGGCCGGATACCCGACGATCTTCATCGACAGCCTCAGCCATTTCTGGACCGGCACCGACGGCACCCTCGACCAGGTCGAGAAGGCCAAGGGCAAGTACGGCGGCAACGCCTTCGCCGGCTGGAAGGACGGCACGCCGATCCAGAACGACATGGTCGCCGCACTCCTGTCGTACCCCGGTCACGTCGTCGCCTCGATGCGCTCCTACACCGAGTGGGTTCTGGAGGAGAACGAGCGCGGCAAGCGGGAGCCCAAGCGGGTCGGCACGCGGCCCGAGCAGCGTAAGGGCATCGAGTACGAGTTCGACATTGCCGTGGCGATGGACATCGATAACCGGCTCGAGGTGCTGAAGTCCCGCTGCCCCGCGCTCAACCGGAAGGTCATCGAGCGCCCCAATGGAGCACGCGACATCGCCGGCCCGCTCCTGGCCTGGCTGAACGCCGAGCCCGAGCCCGCCCAGCAGTAGCCCCACCGGGCGGGCCGCAGGCAAGGCGGCCCGCCCACCCCAGACATACCCCGCAAGCGAGAGGACCACCGCCATGACCCGTCGTCTCTCTGTCGCCGAACGCCACGCCTCCGCCGAGAAAGACCTCCTCCTCGAGGAGATAGCCCAGCAGTCCCACTGGAGCCAGTTCCTCGTCGAGCAGGCCGTCTTCGCCGTCCTCCGCGCCCGGGGAGCCGCATCCGCGAACGACGTCCGCGACCTGCTGCCTGAGCTCGGGCACGGCTTCCTCGGTGCCGCCATCAACGCAATGCGGCGGGGCGGTCTGATCCAGCACACCGGCCAGGTCGTCCCGTCGACGCTCGAGTCCACCCACGGGCACCGGATCGCCGTCTGGGAGCTCACGCCGAAGGGCAAGGCCGTCGCCGCCAAGCGGGCCGCGGCGCTGAGGGGGCGGGCCGCATGAGCGCCTTCGTCTGCCTGTGGATCAGCCTCGCCGCCTGGCTCGCCCTCGGCCTCATCCTCGCCGCCTGGTGGGCCTGGCACCGCGACCGCGAAAAGCGGGCCGCGGCCACCGCCCAGCTCGACGACCTCGACCTCGAGGCAGGCCAGCAGGCCAGGGCCTCACGCGACCCGGACGCCGCCAAGGCCGCCCGCGAACAGCTCCTCGCCGAGGCCGCCGCCCACTCTCCCCGCCAGCGCAGTCAGGAGGACCACCGATGAGCACCGCCATCCGCCAGGCACGCCAGCCGGGCACGCGCCACGATCACGGCGACGTCCGCCGCTACCGCCAGGGATGCAGCTGTCGTCCATGCACCGATGCGGCAACCGCCGAGGCAAAGAAGTGGGAATACCTGCGCAGCATCGGCCGGTCCTCCCTCGTCCCCTCCGGCAGGGTCATCGCCCGCATCTGGGCCCTCCGCGCCGCCGGCATGACCGACAAGCAGATCAACGAGCAGGCCGGACTCGGCCCCAGCCACGTCTACCAAATCATCCGCACCAAGTCGCCGATCAGGCACTACACAGCCGCCGCCATCCTCGCAATCCCCCTCCCCGAGCCGACGAGCCAGCCAACCCGTAACGGTGCCCGCGTATCCAGCCTCGGAACCCTGCGCCGCCTCGAAGCCCTCACCGCCGACGGCTGGACCGCTAGGCCTCTCGAGCAGCACATGGGCACGGGCGACGGCTACATCGCCTACCTGCTCCGCGAACGCCCCGAAACCGTCCGTCTCTTCACCGCAGCCTCGGTACGGAAACTCTGTGACGAGCTTGCAGGTCAGGAGCCCTGGGGCAACGCCAGCGCCATCACCAGTGCGCGACGCCGCGGTGTACGGAACGGCTGGGTAGGCACCGCCTACTGGGACGGCGACGACTACGACGACCCCGACTTCGAGCCTGCCGTTGCAAACGGCCCCCGATACATGGCACACGGCGAGAACTGCGTCGAGCTCGAGCGGCAGGGCTACACCCGCGTGCAGATCGCCGAACGCCTCGGCATCACCCGCGACGGACTGCAGCGCGCCCTCGACCTGTACCGGCAGAAGACGAGGGCGGCGGCATGAGCGACGAGCCCCGCCGGGCGATCACCCCGCCGCCGTACCCGCGGACCACGCCCGGGTTCTGCGAGACCGGCAACCCCTGGTGTCAGAAGCCCGCCCGGCTCTACGCCGCCGGCTGGCGCTGCGACCAGCACCGACCCAGCAGCCGCCGGTTCGACGACGAGCTGGCCCCGCCAGCCGCCGCCTAGACCACCACCCGCACCAGCCAGAGAGAAGACGTCGGATGCCCTGGTTCAAGATCGACGACTCGGCGCACTCCCACCCGAAGTTCATTCGGGCCGGGAACGCTGCCCTCGGTCTGTGGCTGAGGTGCGGCGCGTACTCGGCACAGCACCTCCTCGAGGGGCGCGTCCCGAAGTCCATCGTGAAGGCATTCGGGACGCCCGCTCAGGTCAAGAAGCTGATCGAGGCAGGCCTCTGGCACGGCCCCGACCACGACTGCCCCCGCTGCCCTCAGCCGGCCTCCGGCGACTACCTGATGCACGACTTTTTCGAGGGCGGCAGGAACTCCACCAAGGCTCAGGTCGAGGCCGCCCGGAAGGGCGCCGCGGACCGCCAGGCGAAGTCCCGAGCGAGGGGTGCCGATGCGAAACGCATCGCAAACGGCGCGCGGAATGAAACGTTCCGCGACTCAAACGGCGCGCAATCTGAACCCCACTTTCAGGGTTCCGCCGCAGGTCAGGCGGGTCTGTCACAGCGTGACGCTATGGAGGGTGTCACGCCTAGCCATGCCATGCCTTTTAAAAGCCTGCAGGCAGGACGGCCCGAAGGTGTCCCGCAGCAGGGCGTACAGACGCCGGACTGGGCTCAGCCGCTGATCGACAAACTCGCCAGCAAGGGCATCCGCGTCAGCTGGGCGCGACTCAGCAACTTCCAGTTGCTCGCCATCCAGCAGCTGATCAACAAGCGCGGAGTCGACAGCCTCGTAGACACCGCAGTCAGCCGCTGGAATCCGCGCGATCCGATCAAGTTCGCCAGCCTGCTCCTCACGATCTGGTTGGAGTACCCCGACCCCTCCCCCGGCAGCCAGCAGCGCTCCGGCCCGCCGGTTGACCTGCCGGCCTGGTGCAAGGACCCCGACTGCGACGAGATCAGCCGCACCCGCGAGACCGAAGACGACCACGGACTCCGGCGCCTCACCCCCTGCCCCGCATGCCACCCCTCCCGACAAGGACACGCAGCATGACCGAAGCCGCCTGGGACGACGTCCTCGAAGTGCCGCCCCCGCACAACGCCGAAGCCGAGCAGGCCGTCCTCGGCGCCATGCTCCTCGACCGCACCACCATCGAGCCGATCGCCGACACCCTCGCCGGACCG
Organism: Streptomyces sp. NPDC037401; assembly: GCF_055602345.1. Classification (NCBI taxonomy): domain Bacteria; kingdom Bacillati; phylum Actinomycetota; class Actinomycetes; order Kitasatosporales; family Streptomycetaceae; genus Streptomyces; species Streptomyces sp. NPDC037401. The sequence goes on along the minus strand of NZ_JBVJWO010000031.1, from coordinate 68,919 downwards.
CAGGACTTCTGGGCACCGCGGCACGAGACGATCTACCGCACGATCCTCGACCTGTACGGCGCCACCCGCGACCCGAAGATCGACCCGATCACCGTCGCTGCCGCGCTTCTCGCCAGTGGTGAGCTCGCCAAGGTCGGCGGCGCGCCGTACCTCCACAGCCTGGTCCACGCCGTACCGTCCGCGGCCAACGGCGAGTACTACGCCGGCCTCGTCCGCGAACAGGCCCAGCTGCGCACCGTCCTGACAGCCACCCGCCGCGCTACCCAGCGCGTCCTTGCCGCCGCCAGCACCGCCGCCAACATCGTCGACGAGGCCATGGCCGAACTGCAGGCCGCCGCGACGGGGAAAGCGCCCGCCGACGTCCGGCTCGCCGTGTCCGAACGGTGGATGGGATTCCTCGACGAGCTCGAAGCCGGCGCCGACCCCAACGCCCTCGACACCCCGTGGCCCGACCTGAATGACGTCGTCGAACTCAAGCCCGGCCAGCTCGTCACCGTCGGCGCCGCGACCGGCGGAGGCAAGTCGCTGTTCGGCATGAACCTGGCCGCGCACGTCGCCCTCACCCGCGGCAGGCCCGTCCTCGTCGCCAGCATGGAGATGGGCGGCAGCGAGCTGATGGCCCGCCTCACCTCCGCCGAAGCCGGCGTCCCGCTGGACAGGCTGATCCGCCGCAAGCTCGACGACAACGACTGGGCGAAGATTTTCAAAGCGGCGCCCGCCATGCAGAACGCGGCGAACTTCATCCTCGACGACTCCGCGAACCTCACCCTCGGAAAGATCCGGGCCCGCATGCGGTGGATGGCCTCACGTGGCACCCCGCCCGCCATGGTCGTCGCCGACTACCTCCAGCTCATGACGCCGGAGAACTCGAAGTCGAACGCCACCCGCGCCAACGAGGTAGCCGAACTGTCCCGCGGCTTGAAGCTCCTCGCGATGGAGTTCGAGATCCCCGTCGTCGCCCTCGCCCAGTTCAACCGCAACGCCGCCGGCCGCCAGCCCGTCGTCACCGACTTCAAGGACTCGTCGGCGATCGAGCAGGACTCCAACGTGATCGTCCTGCTGCACCGCCCCCTCGCCGAAGACGGCTCCGACACCGGACCCCGCGCCGGCGAGATCGACCTCATCGTCGCCAAGAACCGCAACGGCGCCGCCGGCCGAACCGTCGCCCTCACCTTCCAAGGGCACTACGCCCGCCTGCGCTCCATGGGACGGATGTGATCAGCATGGCCATCACCGCGATCGAGACCTACTACTCCGGACACCTGTTCCGCTCCCGCCTCGAAGCCCGCTGGGCAACCGTCTTCAACGACCTCGGCATCCGTTGGGAGTACGAACCCCAGGGCTTCCTCGTCGGCGACCAGCAGCGCCCCTACCTCCCCGACTTCCACCTCCCCGACCTCGGATGGTGGGTCGAGGTAAAGGGAACCGGCGAACGCCTGGACATGACCCTCCTCGCCGATGCCGTGCACCCCACTAAGGGCATCGGCGCACACGGCGGGACAACCGGCCTGCTGATCCTCGGTCCGATTCCCGACACATGCGGCGCCACCCCGCTCCACTTCAGCGTCACCCGGTCCTCCAACTGCGGGCAGCTGCACCGCTGCGATGACGACTGCGACTACCCGCCGCCGCTTTACGGCTTGGACTACTTCCTCGCCATCGACGACCTGGCCAGCCTCGGCACCGACCTGACGACGATCCGGCCGAGCGACCTGGAGGCGTGGCGCAAGTGGGGCGCCTACCCCATCCCGTACTGCAGGCCGAGCCGCACAGTCCCCAGCGGCGACCTCACTCGGGCGCTCCTTGACCCTCGGGTCCCGGCAGGGCCGCACCTCGAAGCGGCCTACACCCTTGGCCGCACTGCCCGATTCGAGCACGGAGCGCGAGCCGCGTGACCGCCGCGCACGCCGTCGCCACCGACGTCTGCCCCACCTGCCAGACCGCACCCGGCACCCCCTGCCACAACGACGGCAGGCCCGTCGACACCCACCCCGCCCGCATCGCACTCACCCAGGAGGAGATCGCATGACCGAGACCACGCCCAAGCCGCTCGAGGTCGCCCAGCTCGAGCAGGCGGGATGCCGCACCTGGCACCTCACCGCCCGAAACATCAGCCGCGTCGACCACGACATCGACAGCTACGGCGTGTTCGCCAAGGGCTACTACGCCGCCGGCGACGACGGCCGCCTCGAATGCATCGGCCTCCGCATCGGCAACCGCCCCGGCCACGTCATCGCGTTCTACGGCGACTGGATCATCCGGCACCCCGACGGCCGGTTCACCGTCCACGCGGTCGACGAGGAGACGGCGGCATGACCCGAGGAGCAGGCCGAAGCCGCGGCTACCGACCCCAGGACTCCGAACTCCGCCCCGGCAAAACCGTCGTCCCCTTCGGCGAGCGCACGACGATCTGCATTCCGTGCCAGCGCCACGAGCACCAAGCGTGCTGGGCGTACACCGCAGCCCTCGGAATCGGCGGTGAGAGCGGATGCCCCTGCGGCTGCCACGTCCCCCTCGACGAGCCGGAGATGACCGACGAGGCCATCGACGACATGGCCACCCACGGAACGCTCGCCGACTACGTCAAGTTCCGGAAGGCCTGGGCGCTCGGCTCCGGCCCCATCCACTTCGAGGAACCGTGCCGCCGCTGCACCGCCCTCAACGCGGCCCGCACCGGGATCCAGACCGAGCTGCCGATCGGACCGGGCAGGTGACCGCCCTCGACCGGCTCCTCGCCGAGCAGTGGCCCGACGGCACCTTCGGCGGCAGCCGACCCCAGCCCGAACCCCGGCCACTGCCCGAATCGCCCCACACCCGGGCCGACGAACAAGCCCGACACCGCGCCGAACTCCTCACCGACCTCCGCACTCGAAAGGCACGCCGATGACCACCGCCGCCCTGCCCGCCACCATCGCCGACTACTGGGACCTCTACCGTCCCCGCTACACCCGCCCCGACCGGCCGGCGTTCACCTGGACCGGCATCCCCGGCCACGGCCCCGGCCTCGAGCTCCTCGACTGGCCCACCACCGCACTCGACCTCGGGCCCGGCGAAGGCGAGAACGCCGCCGCCCTCGCCGAGACCGGCACCGAGGTCACCGCCGTCGACCTGTCACCCACCCAAACCCGCCGAGCCGCCCGCCTCTGGGCCGACATCACCAACGCCCGGTTCATCACCGCCGACGCCTGCACCTACCTCGCCGAGACCGACCAGCACTGGGACGCGATCTACTCCACGTGGGGCGCCGCCTGGTACACCGACCCGGCCGAACTCCTGCCCCTCGTCCGGCGGCATGTTCGCCCCGGCGGCGTGTTCGCCTTCTCCCACCGCGAGCCGGCAGCCGGCGAGTGGGGTGCCCAGCGGATGGCCGGCCGGTGGCTCGAGGGCCGCGACGACCTGACCGTCCGCCGCTGGCAGCACACCGCCGGCCAGTGGGCCGACCTCCTCGAGCGGGTCGGGTTCAGCCGGGTCCAGGTGCAGCACATCCCGTACCCGGACCCCGAAACGCTCCGGTGCCTGCTCGTCATCGCGACCGCCTGACAGCACGACGCCCACTCCGGGCGGACACCGGAGCGGGCACCCCCAGCATCCCAGACGAAGGAGAACCGTGATGGCCGTCCGCATTCAGCGCCGCCGCACCAAGGGCTGGCGCAAGCCCGACAACACCGTGATCGTCAGCCGACCCAGTCGATACGGCAACCCCTTCACCATCCAGGACGCCATCGACGCCGGGCTCGGTGACCCCCGCCGCGCCGCGGTCGTCAACTTCGCCGAGTGGCTGCGCGTCGGAACGGCGGGCAGCTGGTACAGCCCGACGTACCGGATCGGCCGCCAGATCTTCGACCGCAGCCGAATCCTGGCCGGGCTGCCGGACCTTCGCGGCCGGGACCTCGCCTGCACCTGCCCCCTGCCCGAGGACGGCCGGCCGGACGTCTGCCACGCGGCGGTGCTGATCGCCCTCGCCAACTCCGACGCCGACCCCGATGACATCCTTCGCGAGTACACGGCCAGGCTGTACGGCGGCGAGTCGTGACCGCGCCCGCCCGGCCGCAGCTGACCGAGCTTGAGTCCCAGGTCCTCGGCCGCATCGCCAACGGCGAATCCCACGCCCAGATCGGCGAACAGCTCGGCTACTCGCCGACGGGCATCGAGACCATCGCCGTCCGCGTCTTCCGGAAGCTTGGCGCCCGCAAGGCGCCGCAAGCCGTCCTTCTCGCCTGCCGGGCCGGTCTCCTCGACGGCAAGCCTCGCCGCCATGGCGATCACGCCGGGTACGCGGCGCACGTCTACCGCGGCGAGGACCCGAAGGACTGCCCGCACGGCTGCTGGGAGGGCGAGTTGGCGTACCAGGCGGAGCGGCGAGCGGCACGGAAGCTACCCGCGAGTTAACTCCCTGGGCCTCCCGACCCCCCTCCTAAGGCAATCACCTTCACCCACGCCATCCGGGCCGCACAGCACGGCCCCACCCGACGGGAAACCCCAAAGATGACCCACACCCAAGACCCCCGCCCCGCCACCGCCATAGTCCACGCCGCATGCGGCAGCTGGTGGACCGGCCCCACCCGCAGCCACTGCGCTGGCTGCTGCCGCACCTTCAGCGGCGAGACCGCCGCCGACCGCCACCGCATCGGCACCTTCGGCCGCGACCGCCGCTGCACCGACCCCGCCACCGTCGGACTCGTCCCCGTCGACAAGCCCTACGGCCAGCTCTGGCAGAACCCCGCCCCCGACGGGCCCGCCTGGTTCACCACCGGCAGCTAGCCCCGTACAGCCACCCGCCGCCACACCGACACCCGAAAGGCCCGACATGACCTACCCCCAGCTCCTCACCCCGACAGAAAAGCTCGCCGAGGGCAAGCATCAGCTCAACATCCCGAAGATCGTCTGCCTCTGCGGCAGCACCCGGTTCATGACCGAGATGGACGAAGCCGACCTCAACCTCACCGCCGACGGCCACATCGTCGTCATGCCCGGCTGCGACATGAAGTCCCCGCACCCGCGCTGGGCTGACCCCGCCGAAGCCGAGGAGCTCAAGGTCCGCCTCGACGACCTGCACCGCGCCAAGATCCGGCTCGCTGACGAAGTCCTCGTCGTCGGCGACTACATCGGCACCAGCACCCGGGCGGAGATCGCCTACGCCCGCAGCCTCGGCAAGCCGGTCCGTTTCACCCACCCCGAGGTCGACCCGTCCGCCTGACCCCCGCCCCGGCCGGCCCGTCGCCCCGCGGGCCGGCCACCCCAACACCACACCGGAGGAACCCCGATGACCCTGCCCGAGCCCACCGTCCGCGTCACCCACTACGAGGTTTCGATCCTCCCCGAGACCGACATCAACCACGGCGTCTTCGCGATCACCGTCGAGTGCCGCGGCGAAGACAGGTGGGCAGTCACCCGCCTCGGGTCCTGCCTCAGCGACGACGGCATCTGGGCCCAAGGAGTCAAGCCCTACGACCGCGGCGACGACTGGCTGAACGCCCACCGCTTCGACCTCGACACCGCCCTCAAGCTGGCCCGCGAGGCTGCCCCGCACGTCACCGTCAACGGGCACAGCGTGGCCGACGCATGGCGCCGCACCCAGAGCGCGGGGGCCGGACAGTGACCGCCGCCGACGAACTGCGCGGCTGCGACGCCCGTCCGATCCACGGGACCGCGCGCTGCGATCTCCCCGAGGGCCACGAGGGCCGCCACTCCGCTCCCTTGGCCATCGGTGGCCGCCTCGCCTTCGCTGAGGATCACCGGCACCCGTGGGAGCGGCCGTGACCACCCCGTACCGGATCTTGGTCACCGGGTCGCGGACCTGGCTCGACCACGACGTGATCTACAACGCCCTCGACGCGATCCTCTTTGCCCGACCCGACGGCCGCGACGTGCAGCTCGTCGTCGGTGACTGCCGCGGTGCCGACCGGATCGCCTACCAGTGGGCCGTCACCGCCATGGTCCCGACCGAAGTCCACCGCGCCGACTGGGACGCCCACGGCAAGGCCGCCGGCCCGATCCGCAACGCCGCCATGGTCGCCGCCGGGGCCGACATCTGCCTCGCGTTCAGCCGCAACGACTCCCGAGGCACCGCCCACACCGTCCGCCTCGCCCGCCGGGCAGGCATCCCCGTCACCGAGAGGACCCTGCCGTGAGAAAGCCGGACGGGAGCGGCTACTACACGACCACAGACATCCACCAGGCCAGCCGCTTCTCCTGGCGGTGGACAGTGGAGCTCAGACAGCCCTGGCCGAGCCTGACTCTGGAGCTCGACTGGGATCGCGGCTACTGCTTCACCGAGCGGCGCGCCCGGAAGCGGGCTGCCCGAGTCGAGCGGCGAATGCGCCGCGCGGCGGCGAGTTGGATCTCCATCGAGACCCGAGCCGACGGCAGCACGACGTGACCGCGACGCAGCTGCCCCTGTGGACGCCGGAGCCCTGCCACGGCGGGGCCCCGGCGCCCGGCCCGGCAGCCCCAGCCCCAGACGTCCGCAACCTCGCCCGCCTCGCCGACGACGACCTCGCCACCCTCTACCACCAACTCACCGGCACCCTCACCAACGCCCCCTGGCCCGACACCAGCCACACCCGCGCCAACACCGCCACCGACCTCGGCTACGTCGAACGCGAGCTGCAACGCCGCGGCATGTGGTGGACGCACCAGCCGTCCAGCCCGCCCCCGGCCCGAGAACCCGCCGTCGACCGGGACTGGACCGACGACGAGCTCGCCGAATGGCTCCACGACCACCGGACCCGCATTGCATCCGACGCCGGACGACCCGCCAGCAGACCCACCTGGCGCGGCCTCCGACCCGTCACCGACCTGATCGCACCCGAGGAGTACCTGTGACCGAGACACCCGCCACCCCAGTCCGCCCCGCCTGCGCCGACACCCCGCCCTGCCCGTGCGGCGCCCCCGCAGACTGCGGCCCCGCCTGCACCCAGCAGCACACCTACGGCCCCGACTGCGCCGCCCTGTGCGCCGCCTGGGACCCGCGCACCGGAATGCGGGAACGGTACGCGGCAGCGTTCTACGAGAAGTGCAACCCCGGCATGCGCTGGCAGGACGCCCACCCCAACGACCGCCTCTGCTACGGATCCGACGCCGACGCCGCCCTCAACGTCCGCGACCACGAACTCACCAACGCACGCCGCATCTGGCGCCAACAGCACACCGAACTGGTCGAGCAGTACCGGGCCGAAAAGGAACGCGCCGAACGGATCGAACGCTCCGCCGGCCGCCTGCAGCGCCGCATGGACGACGCCCGCCACTGGGCCCGCCAGCACCTGCCCGCAGACCAGCTGACCGAACTACTCCGCGCCCTCCGCGGCGACCTGCCCGCCTAACCCGCCCCGCCCCGTACCGCCCGCACGAGGAGCCCGACCGTGACCGACGCCATCGCCAGCTGCGAAATCTGCCGCGCGCCCGCAACCGTCCGCGTACACCCCGGCTGCCAAGAACGACTCGCCGGCAACCTGGCCTCCCTGCCCGACCTCTACCGGCAGCTCGAAGTGCACCTCACCCCAAGCCGGCGAGGCGACAGCGGCCGGTCCGGCAGCCGCACCGCACCCCTCCCCGTCAACGAGCGCGTCCTCGATCTCCGGGCCCGCGGCGGCATCGAAGGCGTCGTCACCACCTGGGAGCGAGACGTCCGCGAAACCCTCGGCTGGGAGCCGCCCCCGTTCCGCGGCGACGTCCAGCAGACCGTCGACGGCGCGACCGTGTTCCTGCAGGCCCAGCTGTTGTGGATCTGCGACGCCCACCCTGCCGTGTACGAACTTGCGCAGGACGTCCGCCGGCTCGCCGCCGAATGCTCCGCGATCATCGGCGGCGGACCCGCCCCCCGTCGCATAGCGGTCGCCTGCCCCTGCGGAGGCACCATGCGCGTCACCATCGACACCCCCGGCGCCCGCTGCCCCGGCTGCAGCCAGCAGTACGGGCACGCTGAAGTGCTGCAACTGCCGCTCGCGCAACGAGCCGCAGCATGAACGAAGGCCCCGCCCACCGTTGTGGTGGGCGGGGCCTTCCGGCATGTGCACTGCTCTGATCTGGGCTTAACTGTAGGAGCTACTCTGCTACAGATAAGTCTTCGGGAGGAGAGCAGTGCCGCGAGCACCCAAGGGGCAGCCGCCCCGCTACAAGCAGATCGCCGACGACCTGCGCAACAAGATCGAACGCAAGGTCTACACCCCGGGCGAGAAGCTCCCTTCCGAGGCCGAGCTTATGGCGGAGTACGACGCAGCCCGCCTCACCATCCGCCACGCGATCTCGATTCTCGCTACCGAAGGGCTCACCGAAGCGCGCCAAGGCAAGGGCGTCTACGTCCTCGCCGGCCAGTGGCAACCCATCGTGCGCAACGCCCTCAAGCGCTTGTCCTCTGAGCAGTGGGGCCAGGGCAAGTCGATGTGGGACGTCGACATCGACGACCGCGATCTCGAAGCCACCGACGTCAGGATGGAGCAGGTCGAGGCCAGCCCGGATGCGGCACGAGCGCTTGGCCTCAAGCCCGGCGCCCTCGTCTTCACGCGCGCCCGGCGCTATCTCGTCGATCACGTTCCTGTCATGCGCGCTACATCGATGATCCCAGAGGATCTGGCCCGCGGTACTGCGATCACCCGCATCGATACTGGGCCCGGCGGCATCTATGCCCGCCTTGCCGAGGGTGGCCATGGTCCCGTTCGCTTCCGAGAGGAAGTCCGATGCCGGATGCCACGCGCTGACGAGATGGCTGACCTGTCTATCGCAGCCACCGCTCCTGTGGTCGAGTTGACGCGGTACGCCTACGACACGCGCGACCGTGTCGTAGAGGTGAACCGGATGGTTCTGGACGCGTCTAGGTTCCTGCTCGTCTACGACTTCCCGGCCTGACCTGCGTTGGCAGCGCCCCCGCCGACCTAGGCGGGGGCTTTTTGGTGGCCTATTTCCAGCCACGCCTGTACAGATGACTATGCAGGTACAGATAAGTCTGCTTCTATAGACCACATGAACCCCCAGCCCTCTGGAGGTCCCCAGGACCCCACACCCTCCCGCGACTTCCTGACCAGCCAGCAGGTTGCCGACCGCTTGAACGTCAGTCGCAGCACCGTCCTCCGCCTCGCCACCGCAGGCCACTTCCCGGGAGCCATCTGGACCGGCGTCGGACAGATCCGCCGCCGCGGACTCCGCATCCCCGAAGCCGCCGTCGCCGCACACATCGCCGCCAGCCTGATCCCGTCGAACGAGGAGACCCGATGACCACGGCCACCCCCACCCAGCCCACCCCGGCCCGGCGCCTGATCGCCGCCCTCCGGGAGTCCATCGCCCGCCGGGCCCTGATCCGGCACCACGCCTCCCCGGATGTCCGCATCCTCCGGGTCGTCCTGTCCGGCGGCACCCTGACCGTCGCCTCGGACGACGACCGGTACGGCGTCGGTGTCGACGTGTACCGGCTGCCGTCCGCCCACGACACCGACCTCGACCAGGACGACCCGGTCACCCTGTGCGCCTGGCAGTCGGTCGCCGAGTTCGGCGGGTCCGGGCTGGACGACGCGGACGCCCTGATGGCGCGTGGGCTGGCGGTCGCCGCCGAATACCGCCGGTCCGCCGCACCGCCGGCCGCCTGATGGCCGCCTCCCGCGGTGTCGCCGACGAACCGGCAACCCCCGCCGCCTGCGCCCGTGACTACCAGCAGGCCCAGCAGCAGCGCGCCGAAGCCCAGACCGACGCCGGCGTCCAGCTCGCCCAGGCCTGCATGGCCCAGCCCCACACCCAGCGCTGACCCCACCCTCCCGCCTGACCAACGAGGAGCACCGTCATGCCCAAGATTCGAATCCGCTGGGAGCAGCCTGGCGACCGTGCCGCGATGGCGCGCCAGATCCGTCGGGCCCGGGCGCAGGCCCTTCGCCTGACCGACGACGGCGGAGGGCTGTCGACCCCCGAAGCCCTCGTGGCCGAGGAGACGGCAGATCAGATGGTCCACGAGTTCCGCAGGATCTTCGGCGTCGACCACTGGAACGCCTGATCCCCCCATCCCGCCCGCCACTGAACATCGAGGAGCACCTTCATGTCTGTCACCGTCCATGACGCCGTCGCCCGAATCCACGCTGGCACGATCGCCGATTACCTGCTGGCCGCCCTTGATGGCGACCGCGCCACCATGCGCGACATCCGTGACCGGGCCTCCCGCCTCGACGCCCTGCACGGCGGAGACCTCGCCGACCAGCTCGACGCACTCCGCACCAGCCAGGCTGCGTGATGGGCAGCCCGTGGCGGGACGCCCGCACCATCACCGACGTCGGTCAGGTCATGGCCCGCTGGCTCACCGGCGAAGTCCGCGGCTGGTCCGGCCACGACGATGGCGTCGATGACGAGACCCGCCCTCTGCTTCCGACCCTGGTCGCCCTGAACCGGGCCGGGTTCGTGACCACGAATAGCCAGCCCGGGTACGCGGGGGCCGGCTACGACGGGGCCCACTGGCGGCAGAAGGCTTGGGTCGAGGGCGTCATCGACGACCGCAGCCCCCTCCTCGACCGCGTCGTGCGGACCGCGCAGGCTGCCGGGCTGACCGTGCTCCGCGGCAACCGGCACTCGGGAGTCACGCCGCTCACCGATCGGAACGGCGAGCTGACCGCGGCCATCTCCGGGAAGCTCCCGCGGAACTACCTCGCCCGCCAGTGGTCCTGCCTCGGCCGTCATGCCGTCCGGGAACTCCGCGACCACGGCGCCGCCATCAACATCATCGACCCGACCTGGGGCCGCGACGACCGGCTCTGGCCCGCACTCGCCCACGCAATCCGCTGAACCGACCCGAGGAGACACCCATGTCCCGCGAGAACAACGACTGGCACTGGACCTGCGGCAGCTGCCACAGCGACAACCGCGAGGCCGACCACCCCCACCGCTGCCCGTGCGGCTCCCCCCGCCGAGACGGCGGCAGCAGCTGGAAGGACCTTTCATCGAAGCGCTGACTGCAAGAAGGCCGCCGCCAAGCTCGACTCCGCCGCAGCCGCACTGCATGACGCAGGCAAGAAAGTCGCCGGGGAGAAGGGTGGCCGCGTCGGGGATGCCATCGCCGCCGCAGCCCTTGGCGGGCTGCGCGCCCGATGCAACACCGCCTGCACCCGCACCGACTGCAACCACGCCTGACCGGTAGCCCTTGCCGCAGGTCCCGCACCTGCGGCCTGGAGATCCGGCCAGCCCCATCACCCCACCCACTCCACACGAAGGGCAGCTTTGCCATGCCGTGGATCTTCACCGTCACCAGCCGCACCGGCGCCCCCATCAATCCGATCACCGGCGCCCCGACCGACAGCATCAACGTCTGGACGGCGGATGACCTGCAGCGCCGGATCGCCGTCGCCAAGGCAGACCCCCGCGACATCGACTACACGGTCACGCCGTTCACGCTCGGAATTGGAGGCTGATCATGGGCTACTCAATCTCGCACGGCGGCAGCCCGAACGGCCAGTACTCCACCCTGATGATCGAGAACATCGGCGCCCAGCTCCAACTCGCTCTCAGCCGCTACGACTGGATGCGGGTCAAGCCGATCTTCGGCACCCACCTGCGGGACTACCCGCAGCTCCGGCCGGGGCTGGCCGCCCGAGTCGGCGACATCCTCCTCAAGGCCGCCGCCAGCCCCCGCACATCACCGGACTGGCGCCCCCACATCAAGGTCATCGGTCAGTCTGCCCTCCGCGCCGCCCAGGCGGGCGACAAGTGGGTGTGGTCGTGAACGCCGGCTGGCTGGCCGGGGCCCACCGCCTCCGCCTTCTGCTGATCTTCGCCGGTCTGGCGTGGCTCTTCGGGATCGTCCCGCCGCCCGGCACCCGGGTCCTGCTTGCCGCGCTCGCCATCGGCGCGTTCCTCCTCGACGCCCTGCTCGACGACCAGCAGCTCCGCCGCATCACCGGCAAGATCCCCACCGCCCGCTTCAGCAAAGCCGCGTAACCCCTACAGCACGAAAGGACAGGACCGTGAGCAGCGAATACCGCTCGTGGGAAGAGCGCGAGGCGTCGGCCGCCAAGATGCGCGCCGAAGCCGCCCGGATCGAAGCCGAGGCCACCGCCCTGGCGAACAGCGCGCCGATCGCCGCGGCCAGGGCTGCCACCGAAGAGCTCAATGAGACGGTCAAGCAGGCCCGCGCCCACAAGCAGCTCGCCGCGATCCAGGCAGAAGCCAAGGACGTGAAGTCGGAGCGGGCCGAGAAGCGCCGCGAAGCTCGCCTCGACAAGGGCGTCGCCTTCAAGCGCCTCGTCACCGCGCTCGTGGTCGCCGGGCTCCTGGCATCCCTGCCCTCGCTGATCGCCTACTTCCTCGGCCTCCGCGCCGAGGGCAAGCCGGACACCGGGCCCGCCCTTTATCTGCTGCCCGTGCCGTTCTTCCTGGAGCTCCTTGCTTGGACCAGCGTCAAGGGCACGCAGTGGGCGGTACGCCGGGGCTTCGCCCGCTGGCCGTTCTGGATCCTCACGCTCGGCCTCGCCGGGTTCGCCGGATTCATCAACGGCACCAAGGGCGCCGAGATGTTCGGCCCGGTCGCCGGCTGGGCACTCGCGTCCACGTCGATCTTCGGGCCGGTGCTGTGGGAAGTGCGCGAGTTCATCGAGGCGCGCACCGCGGGCGACAGTCGTTCAGCTGCTGAACGGGCGGCGGCCAAGGCTGCAGCGAAGGCGGAAGCAAAGGCCGCGGCCGCCGCAGCCAAGGAGATCACTGCGCAGGACGCCGAACGCGAGGACTGGTTCCCCGAGGAGTACGCCGAGTACCGCCGCATCATGATCGCCTTCCCGCTCGGCGAGATGAAGCGTGACGAGGCGTGGGCCCGCGCGTGGGCGAACCTGCACGCCCTCCCGCTCGCGGTCACCGCTGGCACCCTCGCCGGGCAGGCCGACGCCCGCGACGCCATCCGGGAGGTCATGAGTCGGGCCGACCTCACGGCTGAGTCAGCTGCGGTCGACCGTCTCCTCGAAGACCTCTTTCCCCACGCCCCGAGGGGAGACGACGACCCCGGCGCCACCCCTGCGAAGCGCGGCCCGAAGCGTCCACCTGAGAGCCCTACAGCCCTTGGGGGGCTTGGCAAGCAGCCTTCCGGCCGCGCGCCCCGCAGGGACGCCACGGAGCCCCTCACGCAGGCCGACCTCGACAAGGCGCGGGGCCTCTTGAACCTCGTCGGCAAGGACAGGTTCTCCGCGCCTGAGATCGCCAAGCTCCTGGGTCGTAGTCACGTGTACGCCCGCCGGATCCGCGACGCCGTCACCGAGCAGCAGGAAGGAGAGACCCGATGACGACCGCCGCCGAACGCCACCCGCGCCTGTCCGTCGTACCCCCCATGCCGGCCTCCCCGCCCGCTCCGATCGAGGGCGTCATCATCCCTGCGGAGAAGGCGCCGGCCGCGCTCCGGTCCGACAGCGTCCTGGCCCGTGCCGCCGACCACGTCACGCACCACCGCGGCTACCTGCCGATCGCCTGGCGCGGGTACCAGCGCGTCGGCGCGGCGATGGCCGACCGGTACCACGACGACTGGCCCCTGATGATCGACACACTCCGCGCCGAGCTCGCCACCGCCGGCGTCGAGCGACAGGCCGAGCTCAACGAGATCAAGAAGCGGCACCGTCGCGCCTACCTCCGTCACCGCCTCACCTACGCCGCCCAGACCGGTGGCTGGGTGGTCGCGGGCGGAACCGGCATCGGCGTCGGCACCACATTTGGCGGGACCCTAGTCCCCATCGTGACCGCCCTCGGCGCCTACCTGTGGGGCATCCGGCACGGCGTCCGCGACGACCAGACGCCCACCGCAGCCGAGTCGCCTACGACGACCGAGCTGCCCACCCGCGCGGCATCCGGCGAAACCCTCGGCAGCGCCGACCTCATCACCGCCCTCCTCAAGGCTGGCATCATCACCGAAGCCCAGCGCGCCGAGACCAGGATCCTCGGCGGGATCCGACCCGATGGGCCCGGCTGGGCCGCCACCATCGAGCTGCCCGAGGGCATGCCCGCCATCAACGCCACCTCCAAGGTCGCCAACCTCGCCGGCGCCCTGCGGAAGAAGGCGCTGCAGCTCGAGTTCAAGCCCGACCCGTCCGAGACCGCGCACGAGGGCATGGCCCGTCTGTGGGTCGCCAACGCCGCCAACCCGCTCGCCGGCCCGAAGGTGCCCAGCAAGCTGATCGACGCGGACCGTTGGCACTTCTGGCGCGACGGGATCCCCCTCGGCGGCGACGCCCGCCAGGCCCGCCAGGCCCTCAACCTGATCTGGTCGTCCATCCTCATCGGCGGCCTTCAGGACTACGGCAAGACCTATCTCGCCCGCCTCATCGCCGCCGCCGCCGCGCTCGACCCGACCGTCCGCATCATCGTGATCACCGGCAAGAAGGGCCCCGACTGGGCGCCCCTCAAGGCGATTGCCCACCGCTACATCGACGGCTCTGACCCCGACACGATCCGCCAGATCTTCGCGCTCATGACCTCGACGATCGAGGAGATGCAGCAGCGCGGCACCGAGATCGAGCGGCTCTTCGAGCAGGAGCCGCACCGCGTCCCCGAAGGGAAGATCACGCCCGAGCTGGCCGCGGACGGCATGGGCCCCGTGCTTCTCATTGTCGAGGAGCTGCAGGAACTCCTCGACGGCGCCGCCGTCACCAAGATGGCCCTGCCCGACGACGACTCCGACAACCCCCGCATGGTGTCCGCCAAGGGACCCCTCGTCGACATCTTCGCCCGCTTCAACCGGTTCACCCGCTACGTCCTCGGCATGGGCATGTACATCACCCAGCGCCCCGACGCCGAGAGCGTCCCGACCGAACTCCGCGAGGTCTGCGTCAAGCGAGCCTGCTTCCGCACCAAGAGCCCCGAGAGCTCCAAGATGATCCTCGGCGAACTGGCCGTGAAGGCCGGCGCCTCCCCGCACGCGCTCCTCGAAAGCTCCAAAGGTGTGTTCGTCCTCGACGAAGGCGCCGAGGATGGCTACCGCACCCTCCGCGGGGACGTGATCGACCTGCCTGACTTCCAGAAGATCTGCGAGCGCGGACGCCAGCTGCGGATCGAGGCCAGCACCCTGACCGGCGACGCCGCCCGACGAGAGGAGCGGGCCCAGCTGGCAGCCAAGTACCGGGCGTTGATCGTCCTGTGCCTGCAGGTCATGGACGACCTCGGCCGCGACGCTGCCCAGCTCGACGAGCTAGCCGCCGCGGCAGGCATGGAGTCGGAACCCCTGGCCGACGGCCTGCGCGCCGCCGGAGTCATCCGTCCCGACAAGGTCGCCATCGCCGGGAAGCGTGTCCGCGGCTACGACCGAGCCTGCCTCGAAGCCGCCCTGAAGGGCCTCAAGTAGCCCGGACACCCCCCGGACACGACCCAGTTCATCCTGATATGCACCCCGGGCAGGGGGTGGGCAGCACCCGGACACCCGCTCCCTCCGCCCGGTCGGCACCCATCGCCCGTCCGGGGGACAAACCACCGCAAACCATAGCTTCACCCACCCCGCAAACCATTACAAACCAACCACTGAAGGAGAACGCCATGGGCAAGAAGTGGGCCTCCACCAACGTCGGCGCCAAGGCCTTCCGACGGGAACTGAAGCTCGGCCGCCCCTACTACGTCCTCAAGGAGTGCGCGCAGCCCTGGGGCAACGAATTCGTCTGGGACACCTACGTCTTCACCGAGAAGCACTGGATCACCGGCGACCCGATGAGCGGCACCATGTCGCACGTCGCCCTCCTGTCGACCTACGGCACCGTCTACGAAGACAAGCCCGCTGGCTACCGCGGCCTCAACGAGAAGCCGGCCGAGCTCCACTACCCCGACCCGCAGGTCGCCGCCGACGCCGAGAAGGGCAGCCGCCTCGCACGCCTGATCCGCCGATGACCACCGCCACCCGCACCGCGGCACCGGCGACCGCGGTCCGCCTCACCCTCGACGAGCGGCTCACCCTCACCAGCCTCGCCATGGACGACCAGCTCGCGTCCGCCTCGGCCGACATGCTCGTCCGTACCGCACCGATCGACATCCCCGACGTGCCCGCCGGCCCGCCGATCCTCCCCGCCCCGAACCCGGTCGCCGCCCTCCTGCACCGCGCCATCACCCGCCTGCAGACCGCCGGCTGGTCCCGCACCACCGCGATCAGCGGCACCGGGACTGTCTGCCCGCTGTGGGCCATCCACCTCGAGGCCGACAGCGAGACGGAGGAGGGGCAGGCGCGGACCCTGCTGCTCGAGGCCATCCGCCAGGAGTGCCCGCACGTCGTCAGCGTCCCGCACTGGAATGCTGCACAGGCCAGCCCCGCCCAGCCGATCCGCATGCTCACCCTCGCCGCCAAAACCGCCGCCACCCACGGCATCTGACCGGAGCCCGCCATGCCCGACCCCGCCTGCACCTGCCGCTCAGACCCCCACCACCGGACCATCAAGTGCGACACCTGCAAGACCAAGCAGCAGCAACAGCCCCGCTAGCCCTCGCGGCCCTGGCCCTCACCGGCCGGGGCCGCCGGCGTTCGCACCGCACGCGCCACCCAGCCACGACCCGGCGTCGCCGACGGGCGCATCGTCTGCACCGCCCCCAGCACCGCACACAGCCGGTCCAGCTCACGCTGACACTCCTCGAACGTCGACCCGCGCACCATGTACGAAACGCCCATGACGGAAGTCTGGCGCACTGGTCATCCCTTGACCCGCCGATCACGCATATGTCATCTTGAGTTCGGCGGTACACGTATGCCCGCCGCCGCACAAGCCCCCTGTCACCCCGGGGGCTTTTCGCATGTCTGGGGGCAACGTGATCGAGCTGCCGTCCCTGTACTCCGACGATCTCGTCTACGCACACGAAGCCACCGCCGCGACCGGCGTTCCTATCGCCGTGATCAGGCAGTGGGCCACACGCGGCAAGATCCGCCGCTTCAAGGGCGGCGGGCGTTTCTCCGGGCAGGGCCACCTGGCCAAGACGATGTATGCGCTTCCCGAGGTCGAAGAGCTCGCAGCCACGTACAAGCCGGCACCACAGCGGCGACCCAAAGCCGCCTGACCAGAGGAGGCCGCCGCCGTGGCCAACATCGTCTTCAACGTGGCCCTCTCGAGGGTCGCCTACTACGCATCCCTCCCCGCCGCGAACGACGCACTGGTCATGGTGCCTCTCGAATCCTCCGGCCTCGCCGCGGACGCCACCATGCGGGACTACGACACCCTCGCCGACCTCCTCGCCGGCGCCAGCAACGAGCAGACGACCGTGGGCCGCAAGACGCTCGCAAGCGTGACGGTGACGGTCAACGACACTGCGGACAGGGTCGAGGTCGACTGTGCGGACGTCACCTGGACCGCGCCCACAGGGAACGCGGTCGGGGCCGTCGTCGTCTGCTACGACCCAGACGCCACTGGCGGCACCGACGCCGACCTCGTGCCCCTCACCAAGCACGACTTGACTTGGAGTCCGGACGGCAACAACTTCACCTTGACCGTGAGCGACCTCTATCGGGCCAGCTCGACCGCGTAGCGGGAGGTCGTCGTGGCGAGCTTCACCGACGACTTCAACCGGGCCAACTCGACGGACCTGGGCGCCGGCTGGGTCGAGGTGTCCGGCGACTGGTCGATCGTCTCCAACCAGCTCAGCCCCGGCGCGGCAGGCGGCACGATCATCCTGCGCGCCGCTGGGGCGATGGCGGGCAACGACCACTACGCGCAGGTCACGATCGCCGCCACCACGGCGGCCAGCCAGGGCGTGTGGTGCCGAGGCAACAGCAACATCAGCAACGGCTACCTGTGGCGCAACGACGGCACCAGCTGGACGCTGTTCAGCGTCGTAGGCGGCTCGTTCACCTCGATCGGGTCCTACGCAGCCGCGGCAGCGCCGGGAGACGTCGCCAAGGTCCAGGCCGTCGGCAGCACGATCAAGGCGTTCGTGAACGGGACCGAACGCGTCTCCGTCACCGACACCGGCGTGACCACCGGCACCTCCGTTGGCATCCGATCCGAGTCCACGGGCTCGCTCCGGTACGACGACTTCGCCGCCGCCGACATCACCGCCGGAGCAGCCCTCGGCACCGCAGGCGAGTCCGACGACGCGCAGGGCCTCACCGGCAGCAAGGCGGCCACGCTCGCCACGGCGACGGCCTCCGAGACGACCCAGGCCCTGGTCGGCGCCAAGACGGCCACCCTCGGCCCCGCCCTGGAGACGGGCACCGCACAGGCCCCGGCCGGAGCCAAGGCCACGCAGCTGGCAACGGCAGCGGAGACCGACACCGCGCAGCCCCTCGGGGTCGCAACGAGCCAGGCGCTCGGCACGGCCGGAGCTGGCGAGGAAGCCCGGCCGCTGACGGGGGGCAAGAGCGGCACCCTCGGCACGGCCGTAGAGATCAGCACCGCGAGGCCGCTCACAGGGACGGGAGAGACAATGCCCTTCCCCGTCGGAGCCGAGACGATCACGATCACCGGCAGCTTCACCATCCCGGCCGGCGGCGGAGGGCGCTCCGGCAAGATCGCCTTCCGGCCCACAGCCGTCCTCGTCGATGCCACCCACCACACCATCTACACCGGCGCCGGAGCGGCCAGCCTCTCCGCCGGCGACTTCAGCATCGAGCTCCTCAAGAACGGCACCAGCGACGTCCTTCCGACCGGCTGGCTGTGGCAGGTCGACGAGCAGCCCACCAGCGGCGAGCGGCGCATCTACTACATCGACCTGTCCGAGGTCACCGGCCCCACCGTGGACCTGTCAACCCTCGCACCCGTCTCCGCGCCCGACGGCACCGGCCAGAGCCTGCCCCCAACCGGGCCCGCCGGCGGAGCGCTCACCGGGTCGTACCCCAACCCGCAGTTGTCCACGGCCGTGATCGAAAGCTTCGACCCGGCCGGCGCGGCAGCAGCAGCGCAGGCAGCGGCAGCAGCCGACGCCACCACCAAGGTTGCGGCACACGAGGCGGACACCACCAGCGTCCACGGCATCGCCAACACGGCCTTGCTGGAGACCGCCACAGGTGCACAGGCCAAAGCGGACGCCGCCCAGTCGGCTGCCGCTAGCGCCCTCGCAGCCCACGCGGGCGACACCACAGACGTACACGGGATCACCGACACTGCGGCACTGGAAACGCAGGCCGGCGCCCAGTCCAAGGCCACCACCGCACAGGCCGCGGCCACGTCGGCCGCTGCCGCAGACGCCACCAGCAAGGTCAGCGCCCACTCGGTGGCCACGGACCCGCACGGCGACCGCGCCTGGGCCGACGCCAAGTTCGCCACCCAGACCACCGTCAACACCATCGACGGATTCCTCAACAACTGCCTCACCCGCGTCACTGCCATCGAGCAGGGCAGCGCATTCCTCGCCGGCCTGAACAGCACCGGCACGACCCGGGTCATCAACACCGAACTCCGCGTCGAGGGCAGCGGCGGGAGCATCCGGCACCGCCTCGACGGAGCTGGCAATGCGGTCGGATTCCACGGGGCCACGCCGGTCACTCAGCAGACTGTCACCGGCTCCCGCGCCGACGGCACCGCGCTGACGAGCCTGTTGTCCGCGCTCGGAGCCACCGGGCTCATCGCGAACAGCTCCACCGTCGGACAGTACGGGCCGCTCCCCAGCGACCAGGGCCTGATCGCCTGGACGGGCGATCCCAACGACGCCGGCCACGTCACTGCGCAGAGCAGCGGCGGCGTCGCCGGTCGGATCACCCTGGTTCGCATCGCGATCCGGGAGCAGATCACCTGGTCGAACATCTGGCTAGGCCTGAGCGGCATCGACGCCGGCGCCAGCCTCTCGAACTGCTACCTCGGCGTGTACAACGCGTCCGGCACCCTCATGGGCGCCACGGCCGACATCTCCTCGTCGCTCATGACCGGGGCGACGGCGAAAGCGCTGCCGCTGGTCACGCCCTTCACCGCGCCTGCCGGCTTCTACTTCATTGCCATGCTGCTCAACGGCACGTGGACGACGAACTCGCTGCACTTCAAAGCGACGGGCGCGGGCATCTCGGTCAACGCCAACCTGACCGCGCCGAACCTGCGCTACTCGAACATGCTCAGCGCCCAGACATCGCTGCCCAGCTCGCTCACGCTGACCTCGCAGACCACCACGATCATCAACACCGGCTGGGCGTCGCAGTGGTACGGAGTCTCGTGAACAAGGAGGTGCCCGTGGACGACCTCCTCATGATCGTGCCCACGCGCGGCCGGCCCGACAGCGTCCCCGCCATCCTCGACTGCTGGAGACAGACCGGCGCCACCGCCGACCTGCTCTTCGCCATCGACGACGACGACCCCATGCTGCCCGGCTACCGCGAGCACATGGAGAACATCAACGACCCGCACATCCGCTGGCGGATCGGGCCTCGCCTGCGGATGTGCGGCACCCTCAACGCCGCCGCCGTCGAAGAGGCCCCCCGCTACCGGTTCCTGGCGTTCATGGGCGACGATCACCGGCCCCGGACGCCCGGCTGGGACGAACGGTTCCGGATCTGCATGTCCAGCGGCCCCGGCATCGTCTACGGCAACGATCTTCTCCAGGGCGAGATCATGGCCACTGCGGTCGCCATGACCAGCGACATTGTGCAGACCCTCGGCTACATGGCGCCGCCCGCGCTCATCCACCTGTGCCTCGACCTCGTCTGGATGGACTGGGGCCGCGGCATGGAACGGATCACCTACCTCGGCGACGTGATCATCGAGCACATGCACCCCGCGAACGGCAAGGCCGACGTCGATGCCGGCTACATCGAGTGCAACAGCAGCGAGGTGTCCACGGCCGACGCGACCACCTACTACGGCTACCGCGACAACGGCGGCCTCCAGGCCGACCTGGAGAAGCTGCGGGCCCTGGTTGAGGAGGCGGCATGAGCATCGACACCGTCATTGAGGCGTGGAACGAAGCCGACCCGGCCGCGATCCACCCGACCCGAAGCCTCAGCGAGGACGCCTACCGCGAGTCCGGTCAGGTACAGGCCGAACTGCTGGCCTCCGTCCTTCCGCAGGACTGTCGGGTCGTGGACTTCGGCTGCGGCGACGGCCGCGTCGCGATTCCCCTGGCCTCCCTCGGGTACGACGTCACCGGCGCCGACGGATCCCAGGCCATGCTCGACCGGCTTGCGGACCGGGCGCCCGACATAGCGACCATCCTGACCGACGGCACCGACCTGGCTGGCAAGCTCGCCAAGAAGGCCGACGCCGTCGTGTCCCTCGCGGTGCTCATTCATCACAGCTACGAGTCCGCCGAGCGCATCATCACCGGCCTCCGGGCCGCGGTCCGCGTCAACGGCCTGCTGATCCTCGACTGGCCCGTCTCTGACGACCCCCACGAGGGCGGCGGCTGGATCAACGTCACGACGTGGTCGCGCGAGCAGCAGGACGCCCTGTGCGCCCGCATCGGGCTTAAGCGCCTCGACAGCGACCTGCCCTGGCCTGTCTTCCGTGCGGTGAAGGCGGCCAGCTGATGCGCGTCCTCCTCACCGGCGCCGCCGGCTTCGTCGGCCGCCACCTGCACCAGGCCCTGTCCGAGCGCGGCTACCAGGTCTCCGCGATCGATCTGCGGCCGACGCCCGCCGTCCTGAAGCGCGACGCCCTCGACCACTTCCGCACCAGCGACGCCCGCTTCGACCTCGCCATCCACTGTGCCGCCATCGTTGGCGGCCGCGCCAGCATCGACGGCAGCCCTCTCGGCGTCGCCACGAACCTCGCGCTGGACGCCTGGTACATGCGATGGCTGGTCCGCTCCAAGACCCCGCGGGCCGTGTACTTCTCCAGCTCCGCCGCCTATCCGGTCGCGCTGCAGCAGCCCGGCAAGATCCGGCGCCTCGTTGAGACCGACATCGACTACGAGCAGCCCGGACGGCCCGACGCCACCTACGGCCTCGCCAAGCTCGCCGGCGAGCAGCTCTGCCAGTACGCGGCCACTGAAGGCGTGCGCATGACCGTCCTGCGGCCGTTCTCCGGATACGGCGAAGACCAGGACGAGACCTACCCGTTCCCCGCGTTCATCCAGCGGGCGAAGCAGCGGCAGGACCCGTTCGAGATCTGGGGCGACGGCAGCTCCACCCGCGACTGGATCCACATCGACGACCTCGTCGGCGCCACCCTCGCGGCCATCGAGCAGGAAGTCGCGGGCCCCGTGAACCTCGGTACCGGCAAGGCGACCTCGTTCGACGAATTGGCAGGACAGGTCACTGCGGCGGTCGGCTACCAGCCTGAGTTGAAGCACCTGCCGACCGCACCGCACGGCGTCCACAACCGCGTCTGCGACCCGTCCCGGATGCTCGACTTCTACACGCCCACCGTCACCCTCGAAGAGGGCATCAGGCGGGCATTCGCCGACTGACAGAGGAGGCCAGCGCCATGGCCATCGTCGAACTCCACGTTCACGATCCGCTACTGCCCGAGCTGGATTCTCTCTGGGATCTGATAGACGGCGTCGAGGTGGGCCGAAGGCGGAGCCAGTTTGTCGATGACGTAACCATCATCGACGTAGCCATGAAGACCGCGCCGTCGCACGCCACGCTCATGGAGGTCGTTCTTCAACGAGTCGATGGCGACGTGCGGATTCTCAGTCTCGTGTACTTCGACGAAGGCGGCCACGCCATCGAGACGGTTGCGAGTCAGGGACAGCCGTGAGCGGCGGATGGAAGGGGTCGGATCGCAAGGCCCGACTGCCGTCCGGCTGGTCAAAGATCCGGGCCCAGATCCTGGCTAGGGATCCGATCTGCAAGATCTGTGATGTGCGGCCTTCCCGGTTCTGCGACCACATCAAAGCGAAGGCCGATCTCAACGGGCCCGCCGATCTTCAAGGTGTCTGCGGCCCCTGCCACGATCAGAAGTCCAGCGCCGAGGGGAACGCCGCCCAGCGCGCGAACCCTCAGCCCGGACGAACCCGCCCTGATGAACCCCACCCTGGACGGAGGTGACCATGACCCTGGCCATCTGGCCTGGCTGGCGCCTCGCTATCCGCATAGAACGCAGCAAGCCGAAGCGCTGTCGCTTCACCCTGCAGACTGCGGGCGGCCCCATGCGATGCATCTTCGATGCTGGTCACCCAGCTCACGGGCACAACCTCAGCAGCAAATTGGCGGCCGCCCCCGTCGCTTCCCCTGGCCTCCTCGCAAGCAGGCGTAGGTGAACCCGTGCCCCGCTACCTGATCACCCACCCCAAGGGCCAGGCCGGCGACGACATCCTCGTCTCCGACCCACACCTCACACTCACCCTGCAGGACGGATGGGCAGTGCTCGCCGACCAACACGGACCATGCGTCGCAGTGCCGGCCCACGCGGGAGCCGCCATCACACGGGTCGACGGCGACCCCGACGGCGAGGGGTGATGGACGTCGCCCATGTACGGCAGCGCGTGCAGGCCATCGCCGACGCGGCACCGGACTTCGAACGTCAGCACGGACTCGAAGACGATCTCCTCGTTGACGTGCTCACCATGATCAGCCAGCAGTCAGCCGACGTCGGCTCCCGGGCCTTGGCCAACGCCGCACTCGCCGCCCGGAAGATCGACTTCAAGCGGGTCAAGTCCTGACCACCTGGGGGGCTACCCCCGCCGACCCGTTCTCCCGGATCGGGGCCGTATAGCACCTGGAATCCTGTACGGGTTTCCTAGGCCCCTGACCTGCGTAAACATGCTGAGCGATCAAGGGATGCCCTGGTGGTGGACCGCGCCGCTCACCCTCTAACCGCCCTTCCTGTGCGCCCCGGTGGCGTGCGTCAGACCCTGGAGGTCGCCGTGGGCACTCGTGGTCCCGTCCCCAAGCGTTCCGAGGAACGCCGCCGCCGCAACGCCGACGACGGCCCCGGCCTGGTCCAGGCTCCCGGCGGTCCGCCGGCGGACCTGCCCGACCTGCCCGACCCCGATCCGCTGTGGCATCCGATCGCCACCGAGTGGTACCTCTCGCTCCGTGACTCTGGTCAGGCCGCCTTCTACCAGCCGTCCGACTGGGCGATGGCCCGGTATGCGGCGGAGCTCATGTCCCGCGGCCTGATGTCAGACCGACCGCCGAACGGCCAGTACGTCGCCGCCCTCAACTCGGTGATGGCCTCGCTGCTGACGACCGAAGGGGACCGGCGCCGGGCCCGCATCGAGCTGGAGCGGAAGCCGACGGTGCAGGCCGTGCCCGCTTCGGTCACCGCGATGGCCGACTATCGCACGTCGCTCGGTGGCTGACGACGAGGTCCCCGAGGTCGTCACCCCATTCACGATCGGCCCGAGCTGGCAGCGGGGGCCGGACGGCAAGTTCGTCCTCCCGGAGTACACGCTGGGCTGGCATGCTCTCGCCTGGACGGCCACCTATCTCCAGCACTACGTCGGCAAGCCCTGGCGGTACACGCCGGAGCAGGCGCGGCTGACGCTGTGGTGGTACGCCATGGACCCGGCCACGAATCGGTTCCTCTGGCGTGACGGCGTGATCCAGCGCCTGAAGGGCTGGGGCAAGGACCCGCTGATCGCCACCTGGTCGGCGTTCGAGTTCGTCGGCCCGTGCCGCTTCGGTCAGATTGCGGAAGAGGGCAATGACTGGGGCGTCCCTCCGGGGCAGCCACTCGGCCAGCAGCATCCTGCGGCCTGGGTGCAGATCGCCGCGGTGTCGCAGGACCAGACGCGGAACACCATGACGCTGTTCCCGTCGATCCTGACGAAGCGGGCGATCGAGGAGTACCGGATCGACCTCGGCAAAGAGATCATCTACGCCGACAAGGGCCGGGCCCGTATCGAAGCGGTCACCAGCTCGCCCCGCGCACTCGAAGGGGGCCGGCCGACGGCCGTGAATCTCGGAGAGACGCACCACTGGCTGGAGTCGAACCAGGGCCACGAGATGGCGGCCGTGATCGAGCGCAACGCCACCAAATCCGCAGATGGGCAATCCCGCACGCTGGCGAACACCAACGCCTATGAGCCCGGTGAGGACAGTGTCGCCGAGCGCACGCGTGAAGCCTTTGAGTCCGCAGAAGCCGGCCGGGCCGTCGACGTCGGGCTGTTCTACGACAGCCTGGAGGCTCCTGCTGAGGCGAAGTTGTCCGAGGAGTGGATCGAGCCGACGCTCCGCGCGGTGCGAGGAGACTCGGTCTGGCTGGACATCGAGCGCCTGAAAGCGTCGATCCTCGACGTCCGCAACCCGCCCAGCCGGTCGCGCCGGTTCTGGTTCAACCAGATCACCGCCTCCGAGGACGCCTACCTGGCGCCCTACGAGTGGAACGCCTGCCCCCACGACGGGATCGAGCTGCACGCCGGCGACGAGATCGTCATGTTCTTCGACGGCTCGAAGTCCGATGACGCCACTGGCCTTGTGGCCTGCCGCCTGTCCGACGGGCACCTGCACACGCTTGGCGTGTGGCAGCGGCCGCCGAACTGGCCGGACGGGACGCCCTGGCGGGTGCCGCGCGAGGAGGTCGACGGCGTCGTGGACCTGACCTTCGCCACGTACAAGCCCCTCGCGTTCTTCGCTGACGCCGGCTCGGGCTTCGACGAGGCGGACGGCGAGCGGTACTGGGACGGCTACATCGACGCCTGGGCCCAGAGGTACGGCAAGCGGCTCAAGCTGAAGGCGGTCGCCTCCGGGCACGGGCAGCACGCGGTCATGTGGGACATGCGCGATGCGCGCCGGCAGCAGGTGTTCACCGAGGCTGTCGATCGCTTCTACCGGGACGTCCTGGAGCGGCAGCTCACCCACGACGGCCACAAGGTTCTGCGGCAGCACGTCGCCAACGCCCGCCGGCGCACGAACCGGTGGGGCTACACGATCGGCAAGGAGCATCGCGAGTCGTCCCGCAAGGTCGACCTCGCGGTGTGCGCGATCGGCGCACGGATGCTGCGCCGGATGGTCATGAACTCGACGGCTTGGACGAAGCGGTCCACCGCACGCGGCAAGGGAAGGGTGGTGGTCCTGCGGTGACGACTCCCACGCTGCCCCTGCTGTCGCTGTCGGACGACGAGCAGCAGCTGTTCACGATGCTGCGGTCCGACCTGCTGTCCCAGCGCATCAAGCTGCAGCTGCTCGACGCCTACTTCAACGGCGAGCAGCTGGTCCGCGACCTGGGCATCTCGATTCCGCCGCAACTCAAGGGCCTGCACACGATCATCGGGTGGCCACGCATTGGGGTCGAGGCACTCGAGCAGCGCCTCGACCTCGAAGCGTTCCGCTGGGGGGACGGGGCAGACGCCTCCGATCTGATGGCGATAGCCGAGGCCAACGACTGGTTCGACGAGGCGACTCTCGGCCACCTGGACGCCCTCACCTACGGCCGGGAGTACATCGCGGCCGGCACCCGGGACGGCAACGATGAGCTGCCATTGGTGACGTTCGAGTCGCCACTGGACATGACGCTCGCCTGGGATGCGCGCCTTCGCGCCGGAAAGGCGGCGTTGCGTGAGTGCCAGGGGGACCGGTTCGACTTCGGACTCGCACCGGACGAGCGACTGGCGACCCTGTACCTCCCCAACGAGACGATCTACGCGGTCGAGGCGGACCGCGGCTGGCAGGTAATTGACCGCGACGAACACAAGCTGGGCGAGCTGCCCGTGCTGCGCATGGCGAACAGGCAGCGCACGGCGGACCGGGTCGGCCGGTCGGAAATCACGCCCGAGGTCATGTCCATCACGGATGCCGCTTGCCGGCGCTTGGTGGGCATTGAGGTGCAGGCGGAGTTCTTCGGGGCTCCGGCCCGTTACATCCTCGGTGCCTCCGAGTCTGCCTTTCAGGACGCGGAGGGTAACGCCAAGTCGGCCTGGGAGACGTACATCGGACGCGTTCTGGCTCTGGAGCGCGACGAGGACGGGAACGTCCCCGAGGTCGGCCAGTTCATGGCTCACGACCCGTCCGGCCAGACGAAGATCATCGACCTGTACGCCCGAATCATGGCGACGCAGCTCGGTTTGCCGCCGCACATGCTCGGCTACACCAGCGACAACCCTGCCTCGGCGGACGCAATTCGGTCCGCCGAGGCGATGCTGGTGAAGAAGGCTGAGCGCCGCATCCGCAGGTTCGGCGCAGCTCACCGCGGAGCGATGCGCCTCGCCCTGTGGCTGCGCGACGGTAAGCCGCCGGCCCCGGAGCGGCGCATCGAGACCGTGTGGCGCAACCCGGCCACGCCGACGATCGCCGCCCAGACTGACGCTGCGGTCAAGATGGTCCAGGCGGGCATCCTGCCGGCCGACGGCGACGTCGTGCTGGAGATGGCGGGGCTCACTGAGGACCAGCGGCAGCGCGTCGCGGCGGAACGCCGGCGCGCGCAGGGTCGCCAGGCTCTCGAAAGGCTGACCCAGCTCGCCACCGACGAGGCTGGCCAGGAGTCGGAGGTTGACGATGGCGACCCCAGTCTCTGACGGGGGCCGGCCCGCGGCCGCCCAGCGCCGTGCCCAGCGAGGTCTGTCCCGGCTGTTCGTGCGGGACATGCGCGGATTGCGGCGGATCATCATTCCGTCGCGCCTTGAAGCCACTGTGCCGGACTGGATCGTCGCCGTCCGGGCGCTCATCGAGCAGTATGGCGACGCTTCCGCCTCCCTGGCTGCCGACTACTACGAAGCCGAGCGCGTTGCGGCCGCCGTGACGGGCCGCTTCACCGTTCCCCTGGCGCCGCCGCCGTCAGCCGAGCAGGTGGAGAACAGTCTGCGCTGGGCGACCAAGGACATCTGGGATCGCGACCCGGACGACCCTGCGACGACGGAGGCGCAGCGCGAGCCGCTGGAAGTCCGGCTTGAGCAGGCAGAGAAGAAGGCCGAAGGGGTCGCCCAGAAGTTGGTGACCGATCAGGGTCGCGGCACCGTTCAGGAGGCGGTGCGGCAGGATCGGCAGGCCACCGCCTGGGCCAGGGCAGCGGCGCTCGGCGCGTGCGCGTTCTGCAAGCTCGCGGCAACGCGCGGCGCCGTGTACAAGCAGGACACCGCAGATTTCCGGGCTCACGACGGCTGCCATTGCGGCGTGGTCCCGGTGTTCAAGGGGCAGCGGTTCGAGCTGTCCGACCATGCACGCGAGTGGGAGCGGCTGTACCGCGAGTTCGCGGCGCCCCACTCGGGCGATCAGCTTCGCCGGTTCCGGCGGGCTCTCGCCGATCACGGGCATCTGCCCGCCCTGTAATCCCTGGCCGCCCTGGAGGTGGCTTCATCTCAGCCCCTGGAGGGCCGTTTCACCATGCCTGAGAACGAGGAGACCGAGCAGGTCGTCGAGGAGCCGCAGGAGCCCGAGGCCGCCCCGGAGGCGGAGGGCACCGATGAGGAACCCTTCGACCGGGCGCGAGCGGAAGCTAAGATCCGCAAGGCCAACAGCGAGGCGAAGAGCCTTCGGGAGCGCCTGAAGCTTCTCGAGCCCCTCGCCGCCAAGGCGCGGGAGCTTGAAGACGCACAGAAGTCCGAAGCGGAGCGGCTCACCGAGCAGCTGACCGCCGAGCGGGAGCGGGCCGCGAAGGCCACTCGCACGGCCGTCGCCTCGAAGGTCGAGGCACTGGCCCGTGACTTCGCCGACCCGGAGGACGCGGTCGGCTCGCTGGACCTCACCGCATTCGTCGACGACGACGGCGTCATCGACACCGACGCCATCAAGGATGCGCTCGCCGATCTCCTCAAGCGCAAGCCGCACTGGGCCCGCCCCGACGAGGGCGGCCCCCGCCGCCCCGCACCGGACCGGACCCAGGGTTCCTCGGGCAACGGCAACAGATCCCCCTCCGATCCGGCGGAAGTGTTCGCCGGACTCATGGAACAGGCCCTGAAGGGCCGCTGAGAGAGGTAGCCCTCCATGGTTGCAACGAACCCGATCAAGCTGAGTGACGTCAACGCGACGTTCCTCCCGCCCACGCTGACCGGCCCCATCTTCGAGAAGTCGGTCGAGCAGAGCGCGGTCATGAGCCTCGCCCGCCGTGTCCCGCTGTCGATGTCCGCGAACACGGCCGTGCCGGTGCCGCTGGACGTTCCGACCGCGGACTGGGTCGAGCAGGCCGGCCGCAAGCCGCTCGGTACGGGCGGCGTCGACATCAAGACGATGACCGGCAAGAAGATCGCCGTCCTCATCCCGGTCGCGATGGAGGTCGTGCAGTCCAACGCCGCCGGCCTGTGGACGCAGCTCCAGTCCGATCTGCCGACCGCGTTCTCCCGAGCGTTCGACCGTGCGGCGATCCACGGCAAGACGATGAAGGGCGCCACCGGCCCCTTCGCCGACTACCTCGCCGAGACGACCAAGTCCGTCACGATCGGCACCGCGTCGCAGGCCACCGGCGGCATCTACAAGGACATCGTCAACGGCATGCGGGAGGTCGTCACCGACGACTGGGACTACACCGGCACCGTCGCCGACCACCGCCTCCAGCTGGACCTGCTCGGCGCGACTGACACCACCGGCCGCCCCATCTTCGTCGAGACCCGGGAGCCGGGGATGGGCATGGCGGTCGCCGGCTCGCTGGTCGGAAACCCTCTGGCGTACTCCCGCGCGGTGTCCGGCAAGCTCCGTCGCCAGTCCGGCACCGTCGACACCGGCCTGCGCGCCATCGGCGGCGACTGGTCGCAGACCGCCTACGGCGTCGGCATGGACATCACCGTCAAGATCAGCCGCGAGGCGACGTACATCGACGAGGACGGCGGCGTGCACTCTGCGTTCCAGGAGAACCTCGTTCTCCTGCTCGCGGAGGCCTACTACGGCTTCGTCCTCGGTGACGTCGAGGCCTTCGTGAAGTACCTGGCGGCAGGCGGCTCCTCCTGATGCCGGGCGTGGGGGGTGGCCGGGCGCCGATGCGGGTCGTCGCCCGGCTGCACGGCTACCCGCCGCGCCACAATGCTGGAGCCGAGTGGATGGTCCACTCTCAGCTCCGGGCGCTCGTCGAGCGCGGGCACGACGTGTCGGTCTGGCTGTCCCGCTACACCGACGACAAGGCCGACTACGAACTTGACGGCGTCCAGGTCGTGCCCCTGCAGTCCCGGCTCGACGCCGCCTCGGCGATCCGACGGGCGGACGTCGTCATCTCCCACTTGGAGAACGTCCCGTCGGCCGGCGCGCTGGCCCGCGGCTACGGCAAGCCGTTGGCAGTGGTCTGCCACAACACCCACCGGCAGAGCTTCCGGGAGATGGCCGGGGGCTGCGACCTCGCGGTCTACAACTCCCAGTGGATGAAGCGCGAGGCCGAGCTGTTCTTCGCCGAGTACCCCAAGGGCGTCCGACCGGGGTCCGAGGTGATCGTCAGGCCGCCCGTCTTCGCCGACGAGTACCGAACCAAACCCGGACGCAAAGTGACGCTGATCAACCTCAACGCCGAGAAGGGTGGCGCGCTGTTCGGGAAGCTCGCCAGGCGCATGTCGGACATCGAGTTCCTCGCAGTCCGCGGCGCCTACGGGGAGCAGATCATCCCCGAGCTCCCGAACGTCGAGCTGGTCGAGCACCTGTGCGGCCACGAGATGCGGGACGCCGTGTACGCGAAGACGAAGATCCTTCTGATGCCGTCGTCCTACGAGTCGTGGGGCCGCGCCGGCGTCGAAGCCTTGGCCTCCGGCATCCCGGTCATCGCACACCCCACCCCTGGCCTGTGCGAATCGCTCGGCGAGGCCGGGGTGTTCATCGACCTGCACGACACCGACGGCTACGAGATGGCGATCCGCAAGCTACTCACCTCTCGCACCGAATACGGGCTCGTCGCGAAGCGGGCCAAGGCCAGGTCCGCAGAGCTGGACCCGGCGCCCGACCTGGCCGCCTGGTGCGAGGCCGTGGAAGCCCTCACCTAGGAGGCAGAGATGGCATTCACTGCCCCCACGGCCGAGCAACTGGGCCTGTATCTAGGGTTGCCGGAGATCGACGGGGACAGGGCAGACCTGCTCATCGAGCAGGCGGTCGCCCTGTGTCAGTCGGTGGTCAAGCCGCTCCCGGATGAAGCAACCGCAGTCGTCCTGTCGGTTGCTGGCCGGGCTTACGTCAATCCGCAGCAGGTGTCCTACGAGACGATCGGCCCCATGTCCGTGCAGCGCCCGCAGGGAAGTGGCGGCCTGTATCTGACGAAGGCCGACAAGGCGGCTCTGAAGTCGCTGGCCGGCCGGGGCGGTGCGTTCACCGTTGACCCGACGCCCACGACGGCCGACCCGTCACCGACGTGGCCGGTAGTCAGCGAGTACGGGCCGGGCCTGGTGTACGAACCTGGCTGGGGGTGGGTGTAGTGCCTGCCCCCTATGCCTATGGCGAGACGGTGGTGCGACTGCGTCGCGGCGTGTCTCCCGGTAGGGACCCGCGAGGGCAGCCGCTCCCTGGAGTACTGACTGAGACACTGATCGCGGGGTGCGTTGTCGTCCCGCGGCAGGAGTCCCCGCAGGTGGGTGGTGACGAGCAGCAGGCCAGGGACACCGTCATCGTGGGCTGGACGGTGTACGCACCGCCTGGCAGTGATTTCGTCACCACCGACCAGGTCCGCATCCGCGGTGAGATCTGCGAGATCACCGGCCAGCCCGGCGACTGGGGTCGCAATCCGTTCACCGGACTGGCCGGCCCAATCCAGTTCGCCGCCGACCGGGTCACCGGCTAGCGGTACGCGCCTGCTCAACGGCCGCGATCAGTTTCGCTGCCGCGTCGCTGGATGACCTGGGTAGCGACAGGCTGTGCGGGTCGTCATGCGGAGGCCGGCCACCTCCGAACAGACCCTTCGACTCCTCAGCCGGGGCGCTCCCCGGTAGGACGAACTGCAGGTAGCCGTGGAATGCCCACGTGCCGGGCTTGAACCGGGTGCCGGTGACGTCCGCTGCCCGGATCCGGTACTGGCGAGGCTGTTCGCCGAGCCTTTGCTTGGTGATCGTGACCCACTCTCCATCGAAGTTGATGCTGCCCTGCACGCCCTTGACGTCCATGCGACCCCCTGTAGGTGAGGAGGCGAGGGTATGGCCGCGAAGTTCCGCATGTCCCGGAAAGGCGTGGGGCAGCTCCTCCGGTCGCCGATGGTGCGGGCGGAGATGATACGGCGCGCCGAGGTCGTCAAGGGGGTCGCCGAAGCCATCGCCCCCGTCGGCGGGCTAAACGACCCGCACGCAGGCCGCTACAAGTCGTCGTTCTACGTGACCAGTACGGACCGCGGCGGCCGCCGCAGAGACCGAGCCGTGGCTGTGGTCGGCAATAGGGCGTACTACGCGCGCTGGGTCGAGTACGGCACCGAGAAGGTCCCGGCGCACCACGTGCTGTTGCGTGCCGCCGTGGCAGGGGGTCGCTGATGGCCGCCGTTGGCTCGGTCGACGTCGAACTCCTCGTCATCCAATGGCTGCAGGCGCAGCTGGGGTCCGGGACGGTGGTCCGCGATGAGGTCGACAACAACCTCCTGGGCGAGCTGCCGACCGTACAGGTGCAGCGGCTGCCTGCTGGTGACGATGACGGGTTCCGCGTGGATCGGGCGCTCGTCGATGTCGACGTCTATGCGGCGACCCGCGGTGCCGCCGTGGCTCTGGCCAGCCAAATCCGCGGACTGCTCCTCGCCGTCCTTCCCGGGTCGTCGACCGGCGGCGCTGTGGTGGGCCGCGTGTCCACGCTCTCCGCCCCAGGAGCTCGCCCCTACGAGAACACAGCGCTCCGCCGTGTCGGAGCGACCTACGAGATCTACAGTCACCCGGTCTCCTGACCGGTTTCGGGACCGCGCCGGACCCAACCCGACCCCGTCCGCTGGCGGGGTCTTCGCATGTAGGAGACCCACACCATGGTCAACATCACCCGAGCCGCGGACCTCACTCAGATCGGCGCCAACGGCGGCGGCTGGGTCGCGGACGTCGGCACCGCCGCTCCCGCCGGCCCCCTCACCCAGCCCGCTGCGGCATGGAAGCCGCTCGGCTGTATCAGCGACGACGGCCTCGTCCAGGGGTTCGACGAGGAAAGCCAGGAGTTCACCCCCTGGGGCCTGACATCGCCTATCCGCACCCAGATCACCAAGAGCCTGCGCACGTTCAAGCTCACCGCCTGGGAGACATCGCGCGTCACGGTGCAGTCGCTGCAGTACCGCGTCCCTGTCGACGACCTCACCCCTGCCAGCGGCCTCACCAGCTTCGCCGAGACCGCCTCCCCGACGCCGGACCGCAGGGCGTTTTGGTTCGTCGTCTTCGATGGCGCCAACACCAGCCGCGGGTTCTACGTCCCCGAGGGCGAGATCTCCGACCGGGCCGACGTCACTCACAAGCAGGACTCGATGGCGGGCTTCGAGTGGACGATCACCGCCTACCCGGACGCCGCCGGCAACACGGTCTACCACGCGGACATCGTGCCGGTGACCCCCGCCTACACGGGCTCCTGACCCCTCGATCGGGCGGGCGGGCCGTCACCTGGCGCGGTCCCGGCCCGCCCGCCTCCACCCCCTTCTGTGACCGCGCCCTGATGAAAGGACCGCGCCGTGACCACTAAGGAAGTCCCGCCCGCAGAGGCGCAGGAGATCGAGGCCGCCGACGACGGCTACCTCACCATCCCTATGGCCGGGTACGACGGCGTCAGCAAGGACGTCCGCGTACTGCCCGCCACGCGCTGGCGCTCGTCCGCCCTGCGGGCTCTGAACCGGGGCGACATGGACGCCTTCATGGAGCTCGTGCTCCACGAGGACGACTACGACATCTACGAGGAGCTGGACCCCGACACGGAGAAGATCGGGGCGTTCGCACAGAAGGTCGGCGAGGAGTCCGGGGAGGCCCTGGGGAAATCCAGTGGACCGCGGGGATCCTCGAGGACCACGCGGAGGCGGTAGAAGCCGACCTACTGGACCGCGGCTTCGACGTCCTCGACGTGCACCGCGGCACCATGTCCTGGCGCCGCCTCCGCGTCATCATCCAGCACCTGCCGCCCGAGTCGCACAC
Source organism: Streptomyces sp. NPDC037401 (assembly GCF_055602345.1). NCBI lineage: Bacteria > Bacillati > Actinomycetota > Actinomycetes > Kitasatosporales > Streptomycetaceae > Streptomyces > Streptomyces sp. NPDC037401. Next base: position 35,241 of record NZ_JBVJWO010000031.1, on the reverse strand, counting down.
CATGACCGCACTGCGCAACGAGACGGCGGAAGAGGAACTCGCCGAACAGGCTGACCAAGGTGAACCCGAGCGTGGCCGCTGGTCGCAGCTCGAGCAGCTGGTCGCGTCCACTGCGGATGCCGTCAGGCGCGTCGAGTACGTCCTGACGTGCGCGAACGTCGAAAAGCGAGACCGCCCGCCAGCGCCGGAGCCCATCGCCCGACCTGGCGCAAAGGCCCGCCGGAGCAGGGCGGAAATTACCGACGAGGGCGCCGAGGTCCTCTTCAAGCTGATCAACGGGGGCGCGGCCTGACGCGCGCAGGGAGGAGATTCCTGTGGCGATCTCAGTCGGGTCTGTCGAAGTCGACATCGTCCCCAACACGCGGAACATCTACCCGCGACTGCGGACCGCCCTGGAGCCGGCAGCCACCCGCGCGGGCGAGGATGCCGGTCGGGCCGCAGGGCGTTCCTTCGGGCCCGCCATGCAGGCCCAGGTCGGCGCCATCGGCACGTCCATCGGCGAACAGATCGGCCGGCAGATCTCGTCCCGGATCACTGCCACCGTGCGGGACTCCCTGCGCGAAGGCGTGGTCCAGGGCGGCCGGACGGCGCGCGCGGCCGCCGCGCGGCAGGGCGACGAGGCCGGCGGAGCATTCAGCCGCAGCCTCAAGACCCGCCTCGAGGCCGCATTCCGCAGCCTCCCCAAGATTGAGATCGACGCGAGCACCTCCGAGGCCGACGCCGACCTGCAGGCCCTGCGCGTGCGCATGGAGACCCTCGCGTCGCAGCGCATCGGCATCGACATCGACGCCGAAGCCGCGAAAGCCGAGATCCGGCTGATCGAGGCCGAGCTCCAGCGCCTGGGCTCCAGCCACCCGAACGTGCAGGTCCGCGCAGACACGGCCGCGGCACGCACGCAACTGGCCGCGGTGCGGGCCGAGATTGATGCGGTCGACGGCAAACGCGCCCGCATCGACGTCGACACCTCCGGCGCCGTCTCGGCGGTCCTGCAGCTGGCCGTCGCGCTGGGCGGCCTGGCAGCCATCCCCGCCATCCCCGTCATCGCCGCTGGCGTCGGGGCGATCGGGTCGGCCGCCATCGCTGCGGCGGCTGGTGTGGGTGCCCTGGCGGCCGCCGCGGTCCCCGCGATCCTCGGAATCGGCAGCGCCCTGCAAGCCCAGAAGGCCGCCCAGGACGCGACCGCCACATCCACGCTTCGGGGTGCACAGACGGCCGACCAGGGCGCGTCCCGAGCACTGCAGCTCGCTGGCGCCCAGCAGGCTCTGGCGGCTGCCCACCGCAATGCCGCGCGGCAGATCAGCGGCGCCGAGCAGGCTGTGGCTGACGCTGTACGCTCCTCGGCCGACGCGAACCGGCAGGCCGCCGAGCAGGTGAAGGCCGCGCGCCAGTCTCTCGCGGACACGGTGCAGCAGGCCGCGGACCGACAGGAGGCCGCCGCCGATGCAGTCGTCCGGGCGGAGGAGTCTCTCGCGGACGCCCAGCGGCAGGCCCGGCAGGCTCAGCAGGATCTGACGCAGGCACGCAAGGACGCCGCTCTGGAACTGGCCGAGCTGGGGGACCGGCTTACCAACTCCCAGCTCTCCGAGCGCGATGCAGTCCTGTCGGTCGAGGAGGCCAGGGCCCGACTCGCGGCCGTCCAGGCCAAGGGCGGCAGGGCGTCGCTGGTCGAGCAGCAGCGGGCACAGCTGGCCTACGACCAGGCCGTTCAGCGACTGAAGGAGCAGAGGGAAGAGACGGCTCGGCTGGCTGCCGAGAAGAAGGCCGCGGACAAGGCCGGCGTCGATGGCTCCGACACGGTGAAGGACGCCCAGGAGCGGATCGCGGAGGCCGAGCGGAAGGTCGCCGAGGAGCAGAAGAACCTGGGTAAGGCCGGCAAGGAGGCAGCGGACCAGCAGATCGCTAACCAGCGGGCCATCGCTGAGGCGCAGCAGAAGGTTGCCGAGGCCTCTCGGAACGTAGCCCGCACTCAGGAGGACGGGGCGCGCTCGGTGCAGCGCGCCCAGGAATCCTTGGTGGCCGCGCAGCAGTCGGCTGCGGATTCCATCGCCTCCGCGCAGCGTCAGATCGCCTCCGCGTCGCAGTCTGCGGCCGGGGGCGTCGATCAGGCTGCCCTGGCGCAGGCGAAGTACCAGGCTGCGCTGGACAAGCTGACCCCGTCGGCGCGCGGTACGTTCAACGCCTTCACCTCCCTGAAGACGGCGTTCATCGCCTGGTCGGAGTCGTTGCAGCCGACGATCATGCCCATCTTCACGAGGGCGCTGGAGGGCATGAAGAACAGCCTGCCCGGCCTGACTCCCTTCGTGCTGGCAGCGGCGTCAGCAATCAAGACGCTGCAGGATCGGGTCTCCAAGGGCTTCGACTCGCCGTGGTGGAACCAGTTCCGCGACGAACTCTCAGGCGCGGTCGAGCCGGCCATCGTCGGCCTCGGTGTGTCCTTCGGCCGGATCTTCAAAGGCATGGCCGGCATCATCGACGCCTTCCTGCCCCATATGGACTCGATCTCCGCGCGCATGCAGACCATCACCGGGAGGTTCGCCACCTGGGGCACCAGCCTCAAGGGCACCGCGAAGTTCGAAGGCTTCCTGGCCTACTCGTCCCAGCAGGGCCCGATCCTGGCTGAGGCGATCGGCGCCATCACCAACGGCTTCTACCAGCTCGCCAAGGCCTCCGCGCCGCTCTCAGGACCGGTCCTCACGGCGCTCGGTGCGGTCGCCGCAGCCATCGCTTCTGTGGCGGAGACCCTGCCGTGGCTCATCCAGCTGTTCTATGCAGCGTGGATCGCGACGAAACTGTGGACGCTGTCGCTGATCATCTTCAACGCGGTGATGGCCGCGAACCCGATCACGCTCATCATCACGGGCATCGTCGCCCTCGTCGCGGCGGTGATCTACGCCTACAAGCACTGGGGATGGTTCCGCGAAGCCGTGCAGGCCGCCTGGGCGGGAATCCAGACGGGCGCCCGTTACGTCTGGGCGATTCTGCAACCGATCCTCGCCGGCATCTGGACCGCCTTGAAGGCGGTCGGCGCGGCAGCTATGTGGTTGTGGACCAACGCCATTGGGCCTGCCTTCAGGTTCATATGGACAGCCGCCAAGCTTCTCTTCACGATCGCCGCAGTCCTGGTGATCGGCCCGCTCGTGCTGCTGTTCAAGGCGCTCGGGGCGACGGCGATGTGGTTGTGGAAGGAGGCCATCCGACCTGCGTTCTCCTTCATCGGCGACTTCGCGATCTGGCTCTGGCAGACCGCAATCCGCCCGCAGTTCCTGCTGTTCAAGGCCGGGCTGGAGCTGATCGGCAAGGTCGCGAAGTGGCTGTGGGAAAACGCGATTCGCCCTGCGTTTCGCGCGATCGGCGAGGTCGTCAAATGGCTGTGGATGTTCATCAAGCCGATCTTCGACATGATCGCCGCAGGCGCGAAGTGGTTGTGGGAGAAGGGCATCAAACCCGCCTTCGACGCCATCAAGAAGGGTGTCGGGCTCGTCAAGGACGCCTTCGCGGCGGCCCGGGACGGCATCGGCACGGTCTGGGAGAAGATCAAGGACCTGACGCGGGCCCCCATCAAGTGGGTCATCGACATTGTGTACAACAAGGGAATCCGAGGCCTCTGGAAGGCCGCATCCACCGTGCTTCCGATCAAGGAGCTGCCGGCGTTCAAGTTCGCCCAAGGCGGCTCCGTCTTCGGTCCCGGCACTGCGACCTCCGACTCCATCCCCGCACTGCTCTCGAACGGCGAGCACGTCTGGACCGCGCGCGAGGTCCAAGGTGTCGGCGGCCACGCAGCGATGGAGACCATGCGCCGACAGGCCGCCCGCAACGCCTTTGCAAAGGGCGGCCCCGTCGGCGCCCACGGAGGCCCTGGCGACTGGTTCGGCGGCGCCCTCGACAAGCTCGGCAGCGCCATCGGATCGGCGAAGGACTGGATCCTCGGAGGGGTGTACAAGGCGGCGAAACTCGCCTCGGCGCCCATCCGCGCCCTCATCAAGAACATCCCGGGCACCGACAACGGATTCGGATCACTGGTGCGGGCGGTGCCGACATCGCTCCTCAACGCTGGCCTGAACGCCATCAAGGGCGACGAGGACAAGGCGCTGTCCACGGGCGGGAGCTGGCTCTCACCGGTCTCGGCGCCCTACGGCACGCGCTTCGGCGTCGCCGGCGGCATGTGGTCCTCTGGCCGGCACACCGGCCTCGACTTCCCGGCCGCAGTCGGCAAAGCCGTCACCGCTGTGGCCACCGGTCAGGTTGCCGCAGCCAAATCGGGCGGACCCTACGGCAATCACATCCTGCTCAATCACGGCGGCGGGCTGCAGTCCCTGTACGCCCACCTCTCAAAGATGGTCGCCACCAGCGGCGCTGTCACCGCGGGCCAGCTGATCGGACGAGTCGGAGCCACCGGCAATGTCACCGGCCCGCACCTGCACCTCGAAGCGCGCCTCAACGGCGTCCCCGTCGACCCGATGGCGTACCTCGAAAGCGGCGGGCCTCCCGCCGTCGGCGGGGCAGGCGTGGCGCGGTGGACGCCCACCGTGCTGCGGGCGCTCAGCATGCTGGGCCAGCCGGCCTCCCACCTCGGCGTCACGCTGCGGCGCATGCAGCAGGAATCCGGCGGAGACCCGAACATCGTCAACCGCTGGGACAGCAACTGGCAGGCCGGACACCCCTCCGTCGGCCTGATGCAGGTAATCGGGCCGACGTTCCGGCAGTACGCGGGCCAGTTCCGTAACACCGGACCCTTCTCCTACGGGGTCTCAACGTCGCCCCTGCCGAACGTGTTCGCCTCGATGCGGTACGCCCTCGCCCGCTACGGCAGCCTGCCCGCCGCCTACGGGCGCCCGGGAGGCTACGACTCGGGCGGCTACCTGCAGCCCGGTCTGAACTTGGCCTACAACGGCACAGGTCGGCCCGAGCCCGTGTTCACAACGCAGCAGGCGAACGCCCTGATGCGACTGGCCACCGCCCCAGCTGGGGGCGGATTCACCCCAGGGCAGGAGGTGACGCTCGTGGTCCAGGACGGCCCGACCCTGCGGGCCTACGTCGACAGCAGGGCCGACAGCCGGGTCAACGCCAGCAAGCAGCAAGCGCTCGCCGTCATGCGCGCCGGACGAAGGGGGTGACCGCATGGCCATCCCCGGGAACAAGCTCGCCAGCGCAACAGAGTCGATGGACCCATCCATCTCCGGCTGGACCGCCGAGCTCAACTGCGCCATCAGCCAGGGGACGGGGGGCCGTAATGGCGACAAGACCCTGCGTCTTACTTCGACGGCTTCAGGAGAGATGCGGGCCAGGACCGCGTCCATGTACAGCGTTGTCGCAGGTCAGGAGTATCAGGCGTTTGCCGACGCATCGGGCGCGACGGTGCCCGAGCGGATCGGGATTCGCTGGTTTCAGGGGGGTTTCCCGGTCGAGATCTCGGTCACGTGGTCGCTGACCACCGCCACTGCGTCATCGTCGTGGCACCGGATCTCCGTCTCTGGTGTCGCTCCTGCCGGGGCCGGCTTCGCCCAGGTGGTGTTTTCCTCCACCCCGGCCGCGGGAAGCGTGATCAGCGCATTCGAGAATGCGTACCTCGGAAGCCCTTTCCGTACTATGGGCAATCTGCTGTCCGCGGATGCCGAGAACACTGAGCACGCCACCCTGAAGTGGGCGGCCGAGTCGAACTGCTCGCTTGCCCGGCAGGCGCCGATGGTGCAGTGGCCGGTCGACGACTACTACTCCGGCGGCCACGTCCTGGCCATGACCGTCACGGCCAACGGCAACGCAGCCATCAAGACCACCGAAAAGCCGTCCGCAACCGCGGGCACCGAGTACATCGGCTACGCCTACCTCAACCCGCCCACCGCTGGCTCCACCACCTGGGTCGAGCTGCGCTTCTACAACGCCGCGGACTCCCAGCTGTCCGCGACCCGGGCGAATCTCGCGGCGCCCGGCACTGGCTACTATCAGCAGCGCGTCTCCGCTGTCGCCCCCGCCAGCACGTCCTACGCCGTGCTCGCCGCCGGGATCACCTCCGGCACCGCCGCGCAGGTCGTCCGTGTCGACCGGGCCGTCATCGCCGCAGCACCCGTCATCCGCGAGGGCTCCGTCCTGCCCTACGCCGACGCGAGCTTCGAGAGGGACCAGGGCTCCTGGACGGTCATCAGCGGCGTGGCGACCCTGGCCCGGTCCACGCCGTGGGGGACGTACTCCACCGACGGCGGCTACGCCCTCACCGTGTCCTCGGCGACCGCCACCACCTCTGTCATCCGGTCCGCGAAGTACGCGATGGGCGCCGCTGGCGGGCAATCCCACCAGCTGCAGTTCACTGCGAACGTCACCGCGGGTGGCTGGACGATGAACCGGTCGGTGCGCTGGTACGACGCCTCCAACAACGACCTCGGGCTCACCTCGTCCGGATCGGCAGCAGCGCCGACACCGAACTGGTGGACGCTCAGCAATTTCGTCACCGCACCGGCCAACGCGACGCAGGCCGCGGTGGAGCTCTCCCTCACCGCCACCGCCGGGTCCTCCGCGCTGCGGCTGGACCAGGTCGCCCTGCTGCTCGCGTACCCGACCATCGACGCTGTCGGCGACGACGGCAGCGCATCCATCACCCTGACTCTGCGGGAGCTGACCCTCGGCTACGGCCTGAGCGTCTGGCGCGTGCTGTCCGACGGGTCCCGCACCCTCGTCCGTGGGCCGACCGGCCTGATCTCCGGGGACACCATCACCGCTGACGTCGCCGTCATCGAGGACTACGAAGCCCCTCTCGGCGTACCCGTTTCCTACTACGTCGAGATCCTCGAGCCCGGCGAGACGGTGCCAGAGTCCCGCACCAGCGTCTCTGTGACCCTCGATCCCGGCGACTCGAACTGGGGCTGGCTGAAGGACCCGGGGAGGCCTCAGCGCAACGCGAGGGTGCTGATCGCGCGGGCACCGGCGTGGCAGCGGCCGGTCCAGCAGGCCGAATACCGGGTCCGTGGGCGCCGGAACTCGGTCGTCCTCTCCGACGTCCGCGGCGGTCTTGAGGGGGATCTGTCCGTTTTCACGGAGACCGACGAAGAGCGTGAAGCTCTTCATCTGCTCCTCGATCCCGGGTCCGTCCTGCTGTGGCAGGCGGCGCCTGGCCTCGGGGTGAGCGACATGTACGTCACCGTCGCCGCCGTCGCAGAGGAGCGTGGGGGCGGGATCGCCAGCGACTCCTGGCGCACCTGGTCCCTGCCGCTCAAGCAGGTGGACATGCCTGTCACCGTCGGCGTCGCCGGATCCGCCGGCCGTACCTGGCAGGACGTCCTGTCCGAGAACGCCACCTGGGCCGACGTCCTCGCGCGCTACGCCACCTGGGAGGACGTGTTCCTCAACCGTCCGATCGGAGGCTGAGCTTGTACGCGGTTTCCGATCGATTCCTGGCGGCCATCACCGAGCCCCACATCGTCGTCACCGAGATCATCCTGTTCCGGCCTGACGGCACGGTCGAGACGCTGGAGCACACAGGCGGCAGCGTCAGCGTGGACCGTAAGTCCGCCAGCCGGCGGACTTGCAGCGTCACCCTGCCCACCCCGTCCCTGATCCCCAGAACGCCCGTCGACCAGCTGGCCACCTACGGGGCACGGCTGCGGATCTCCAGAGGGATCCAGTACGGCGACAGCGACACAGAACTCGTCCCCCTCGGTGTCTTTCGCCTGGACGAGGTCGGAGGCGACGCCGACGAGGGGCCGGTCACCCTGTCCGGCAAAAGCCTCGAGTGTGTCATCGCCGATGACCGGTTCACCGCCCCCTACCGGGCGACCGGCACCGCAGTCGGCGCCATCACCGCCCTGATCACGCGCTCCCTCCCAGACGCCGAAATCGTCTCCACCGCCGCCGACGCGGCGATCGGCCCCCGCACGTGGGACATCGAAGGCGACCCGTGGGCGGCAATCCTCGAGCTGGGGACGGCGATCGGGGCAGAGGTGTACTGCGACGCCGACGGCGCTTTCCGTATCGCCGAGCTACCTGACCTGCTGGCCGTCGACCCCGTCTGGACGATCGCCGCCGGAGAGGGGGGCGCCTACGTCAGCGCCGACCGCGGCATGAGTCTCGACGGCGTCTACAACGGCGTCCTGGCTCGCGGCGAGAACACGGAGTCCGGGGTCGCGCCAGTGTCGGCGCTGGTCACAGACACGGACCCGACCAGCCCCACCTACTGGGACGGCCCCTTCGGGCACCGCCCCGCCTTCTACAGCTCGGCGACCCTGATCAACAGCGGGCAGTGCACGTCCGCAGCCACGCTACGCCTGCGGTCGGCGAAGGCCCCGAACGCCTCGGCGGACATCAGCGCCCTGCCCAATCCGGCGGTCGAGCCCGGCGACGTCGTCCGCGTGCACTACCCCGACGGCACCAAGGAACTCCACCAGGTCGCCTCCGTCTCCGTCCCGCTCGAGCCGGGCGGGGACTTCGTGGTGCACACCATCGCCGCGAAGGAGGACGCGTGAATATCGACGCTGCACTTGCTGACGCCTTCCTGGCGCAGGCGGCGAAGGAGGGCGCGGCCACCCCCGCCGTCCGCGGCGCCGACTGGCGACTCGCCACCGTGGCCACCGTGGGATCCAGTGGCACGGTCACGACGACCGACGACATCGTCGCCCGCCGTACCGAGCACTATCTCGACCCGGCGGCCAGCGACTTGATCGTCATCAGTCAGTCCAGCTCGGGGAACTGGCTGGCACTCGGGCGACTCGGCGCTGGCACTGGATCCGCGTGGACCACCTGGACGCCGACCTGGTCAGCCACCGGCACCGCCCCCGCGCTCGGGAACGGCGCCCTAGACGGTCAGGTGACGCTACGCGGCGACGAGTGCCATGTCGTCGTCAACCTCGTCATGGGCAGCACGACGACCTACGGCACGGGCCAATACCGCTTCCTGATGCCGTACACGGCAGCCAGCCTGCCGCACGCCTCAATGCACTGGACGGGCTCCGCGATCGGCACAGACCCGGGCGGCGGTTACTACGCGGGCTCATGCCGCCTCTTCGGAGGCAGCGACTACCTCATGGTCATCAGCCCGACGACCGCCACCGGCTCCACGCCCTCGGAATGGAACCCGACAAGACCGTTCACCTGGGCTAACGGCGACAGCCTCGGCCTCGACATCACCTACCGCATCGCCTAGGAGGCCGCATGCCCACCACGGATGCCTATGGGCAGAGCGTCTCCATCGCCGCCCTCACCGACGCCCCGAACGCCGAGACGCTGGCCTACAACATCGTCAACAGCCTCACCGCCCGGTCGGTGATGCGATTCTCCACCGCATCCGCTCGCAACGCGGCTCTGCCCTCACCGACCGCCGGCATGGTCGCCTTCCTCACGACCGAGAAGCTCTTCACCGGCTACGACGGCACGGCTTGGGTCGTCCTCGCAGCTGGAACGTCGGCTTGGACCACGCCGACCCTGGCCGGCGGCTACTCCGGTGACGGCAACTCGAACGGCACACCGCAGTACCGGATCGTGAACCTGTTCGGCGAGCAGTACGCAATGTGGCGGGGCGGCGTCAACATCCCCTACACCGGCAGCACGATCGGCAACACCGGCCTGATCCTCAACGCGGCACTTCCTGCGGCGGCGCGCCCGACGAGCCTGCGCACGGTCACCGCCGCCTGCTCCGCAGCGACGTCGTCCAGCCTCAGCCTCAAGGTCGACTTCCAAACGGACGGCCACGTCAAGATCGTCGGCACTGGGTCGGGCGTCACGCCCCCCTGGATCAGCCTCAACGGCATCACCTACTCCCTGTAAGAGGAGCCCCAATGGCCATGTTCCCCACCCTCGAGCAGGGCGGACCCGCCTACCGCATCCAGCTCTGGAGCCCCAACGTCGGCGGCCTCGCGTTCGTCATCGGCTGCCCAGAATCGCCCGACGTCACCGGGCCCGCCTTCGACGCCCGCCTGTGGGACTTCGCCGCCGACTTCGACGTCAGCATCACCGGCCTCACGAAGTACGCCACCAACGGCGCCGAGCTCGAAATGCCGAACCCCTGATGGCCGCGCCGCTCACCGCCGACGCCTTCCTCGCCGCCCTGAGGGCCGAAGGCGTCCGCGTTCAGGAACACCCTGGCTGGCGCACCCACAACCGCACAGCACCCCCCGGCCGCCCTTGGGGACCAGTACACGGCGTCATGGTCCACCACACCGTGTCTGCCGGGTCCGCGAGCACGGTACGGATCTGCCGCGATGGGTACGCCGGCCTGCCGGGCCCGCTCTGCCAGGGCGTCATCACCAAGGACGGGGTGTTCCACCTCATCGGCTACGGCCGCTGCAACCACGCCGGCGGCGGCGACCCGGACGTACTGGCCGCCGTGCAGGACGAGAACTACGACGTGCGCCCACCTGTCCCGAACGTCGGGAACGTCGACGGCATCGACGGCAACGCCCGCTTCTACGGGTGGGAATGCGAGAACCTCGGCGACGGCAAGGACCCCTGGCCTGACGCCCAGCTCGACACCATCGAGCGCGCCTCGGCCGCGGTATGCCGCGCCCACGGCTGGTCCGCCAAGTCCGTCATCGGGCACAAGGAATGGTCTGACGACAAGTCCGACCCCGCCGGCTTCACCATGCCCTGGATGCGCGGCCGTATAGCAGCGCGCCTCGCCGGCAGCACCACACCCCCGGAGGAAGACATGGCCACACCCGCCGAGATCGCCGCAGCCGTCTGGAACCACACCGAGCCGAACCCCGTGGCCGGCGGCGCTCCGGTCCGCATGGGCGCCGTCCAGCGGTACATGGACTACGTCCATGGCAAGCAGACCGCCGCCATCGAGGCCGTCCCCGCCGCCGTACTCACGCCTGAGCAGATCGCCAGCGTCGCCACTCAGGCCGCCACCCAGGTCGCCGGCTCCGCGGCCCTGGTCGAGGCCATCGCCGAGAAGGTCGCCGCCAAGCTGGCCGCCCGCCTCGCCCAGTAGCCCCACCTCACAGAACGGGACCCACCCATGGAACTCCTCCCCACCGGCGAGACCGTCATCAAGACGGCCTTGACCTACGCCCGCGACCTCGTCGAGCGCGTCATCACCACCTTCCTGCAGGCGTTCATCGGCGCACTGGTCGTCACCCAGCCCCTCGACCTGAGCATGTGGCGCACGGCCGCCCTCGCTGGCGTGGCCGCCGCGGTCGCTCTCCTCAAGGGCCTCGTCGCGCGGATCGTAAGCGTCACCAACAGCGCCTCCCTCGCCAAGGGGGTGTAATGCTCCGCCGTGCGGCCAGCCGACTCGCTCGACGTCTCGGCCGCCGCGGCGCGATCCTCTCCTCCTACGGAATCGTCTGGTGCCTCTATGGCTTCGGACAGCTGGTGACACCCCAGCCGGACCAGCGAGGCCTCAAGCTCGCGCTGTCCGCCTTCCCCCTCGACGCCTGGGGGTGGCTGTGGATCGCCGCCGGCATCATCGCAATCGTGTGCGCGTGGGCTCCGCCGGGCCGCGACGCTGCAGGATTCGTCGCCCTGGTACTCATCGTCGTGCCGTGGATGACGACCTACCTGGCCGCCTGGATCGCAGGGAACGCTCCCCGCGGCTGGGTGGCGGCAGCGATCTGGATGCTCATCTGCATCCCGGTCTTGGTCGTGGCGGGATGGCCCGAGGCTCCCCGCCGTAAGAGAGCGGAAGCCCCGTATGAACGCTGACTCATGGATCCAGGTCGGCGCGGCCACGGCCGCAACCGTGGCCGCCGCCTTCGCTGGCCGCTCCGCGCGCCGCTCCAAGCGGCAGGAGAACCGCGACGACTTCACGGCGATCAGCGAGCAGCAGGGCAAGGCCATCGAGCGCCTGGAGAAGAGGATTGCTCTCCGTGAGGCGGAGGCGGAGGCCCAGCGGGAGCGGCTCGCCGAGAACGATGAGGCCGTTGCATGGCTTGTGGTGCGGATCCGCGACCTGGTGGGCGCCATCAGGAAGACCGGAGGGGAGCCCCCCACACCCAGGCCGATGTCCGCCAGGGCGGCCCGAGTCCTTCACCGCAGCGACGTGTAGGGGAGGTCCGGTGACACGCACCGACCCGCGGCCTGTGCGCCGTCGCCCGCCCGGCGCGGACATGCAGACGCTCGTCGACCTGGGCCTTGCCGACGAGCAGCGCAGGCCCCCGCCCGACCCGCCGCCGGGACCGACGCCGGAGGAGACGAAGGCCGCGGAGCTCGACGCCGCGCTCGTCGAGGCTGGCATCGTGAAGGGCTCCAGGGACGGCGAGGCCGTGGCGGCACTCTCCAAGCTGTCAGCCGAGACCGTGCAGACCGTACTGAAGTGGGTCAAGCACGAGAAGCCGACCAAACCGACGCCATCGGAGAAGTGACGACGCCCCCACCGCCGAAGCGGTGGGGGCGTTTTCGTGTGTCCTGGCCCGCGATAACCCCCATACAACTGGGCCCTGTTGGGTAGACGTACCCCAGATAAGATGCCATATCGGCGCCCAGAATTGGTACACTTGAGTATGTCTCAGAGTCTTCGTAGCGATCAGTCTGAGTACGACCCGATTGAGTCGGGCGAGTTCGCCTGGTGCTTCTCCCACGGACGCCTGCACCGCTTCGGTGGACCTGAAGGACCGTGGTGCACCGCGCACTGGACACCACTGTCCGGGCGGACAGAAGCAGAGGCGCTCCTCGACAAGACCGCCCGCTTTGGCGAGGCGCAGTTCATCGACAGCTTGACGGGCGAACAGCAACTCGCTCTCATCGACAACCACCGTGAGCGCCGGGCGGATGCCCAGTGACCGATCTCGTCGTACACCAGGGCGCCACCCCCGCCGTCTACGACCCGGCGACCCTCGCCGTCCTCGCCGCCATGGAACAAGCCGCCGAGGAACACCTCGACGCCATCCGCCCCGAGAACACAAAGCGCGGCTACGCCAACGACTGGCGGCTGTGGGAGGAGTTCCACGCCTGGCTCGCCGAACGCACCGGCCACCAACTTCCCCTCACCGCCGTCACCAAGGGCACCCTCGTCGGCTTCGTTGTCTGGCTCGACACCGTCAAGCTCGCGGCGCCGAACTCCATCGACCGCAGGATCACCGGAGTCACCGTCACCGCCCGCAAGGAACACGGCGTCGAAGTCCCCAAGGCCGCCACCGTCGCAGCACGGGAAGCCCTCAAGCCGCTCAAGGCCGACCCCGACCGCATGGCCCGCGGCCGAGGCAAAGCACCCGCCGCCACCCTCGCCCAACTCCAGCAGATGGCCGACGCCGCCCCCGCCAGCCTCACCGGACTCCGCGACCGCGCGCTCTGGCTCATGGCGTTCGGCATGGCAGGCCGGTCCGCCGAAGTCGCAGCCCTTCGCGCCGACGGCATCACGCTCGTCAGCGAAGGACTCGACGTTCAGGTCCCGTCGGTCAAGGCCCGTCCCGCCCGCAAGGTGCGGGTCGCCTACGGCACCAACCCCGACACGTGCCCCGTCCGAGCCTGGCTCACTTGGAAGGCCGCCGCCGGAATCACGGCGGGCCCTGCCTTCCTGCCCATCAGCGTCCACGGGCAGCTCGGCACCACCGGCATGTCGGCCGCCGCCTGCCGGGATATCATCGCCCGCAGCGCCGAACGGGCAGGGATCACCGTCCGCCTCACCGGCCACTCCATGCGGTCCGGATTCATCACCACCGCCCGCAAGGCCGGCAAGCGCGAAGAGAAGATCCGCGCTCAGTCCGGCCACGCCGCCAACAGCCCGGTGTTCTGGGGCTACATCCAGGAAGCCGACGCCTGGACGGACGCCGCGTCCGAGGGCATCGGGCTCTGACAGCTACGACGAAGCCCCACCCGCGCGGGTGGGGCCGAGGTCGTCGATGAGCTTGCGGCGGACCGTCTCGAACAGGTCCGAGCCGGGCAGCGCGAGAGGCTGCCCGGTCGACTGGATGGGAAGGCGTGCGGTCATTCGTCGTCGCAGTCGCAGTTGTCGGCCTTCTGCTGACAGTTCCAGCAGCGGGGGCAGTCGCAGCCACACGCGCAATCGGCGTGCTCGGGTCCGGCGCCGTGGCAGTAGCAGCTGTTCTCGCCGCAGGGCTGGTTGGCATTGTAGTCGCTCACAGGAAAGTCCTCCGTCAGGGGTTGGCTCGGCGGCGTGCTTGCCGCTGGGTGCAGTAGTGCTCGGGCGAAGCGGTAGGGGTTTCGGTGTGCATGAGGTACCCGCAGGCGCCGCACCGAACGTATCCGGTGAGGCGCCACAGCTCGTCGGCGTCCAGGCCGTCCGGTTCGAGCGCCAGGAAGGCGGCGCGGTTCTTGATGGCCGCCACGCGGATCAGCGGGCGATGGCAAGGTAGGCGAGCGGGTTGACGCCCACGCCGTCCCCGTCGGAGGCGATCAGCCACTCGTCGAAGAGGTCGTCGCCGAGACGCTCGTTCAGCTCGTCCATGATCCAGCCCCGTACCAGGGCGAGTTCCCGGGTGGCGGGCTTGCCCTCGGTGGCCATCCAGGCGAGACACAGGGCCTCGTCGGTGAGCTTGGCGGCCATCGTGGCAACGGCGGTCTGACCTTGCTCGCGAACCGTGGTGTTCATTTCCGTCTCCCCTGCTCGCCGCTTGTTTGTGTACCTACAGAATGCTCTCGCGGCGCCCTCTTGTCAAGTTCCCCCCCGCAGATGGATGCTAGTTTCTGTACCCACATCTTCGAGGGGGAGACATGGCCCGACCTGCCACAGGCAAGACGCCGCTCCGGAACATCCGCGTACCCGACGACCTGTGGCAGGCGGCGAAGAAGGAGGCTGCCGCCGAAGGGCGCAGCCTCACTGACGTCATCCTCGGAGACCTGCATCGCTACGTAACTCGCCGGCGGCGCGAGCGAGGGGTTGCGGACGGGCCGCCAGAGACCTCAAATCCTGGCGCTTAAGGGAACGTTATGCGCTGGGTTGCGTCGAGGTCCGACGTGAGGCAGGCCACGCACCGTTCGGTACCCGCCAGGGTCTCGGCGGGCGCAGAGTGAGAACCCTCAAGAGCGCGACGATTGGAGTCTTCATGCAGTGCACCTACCCGGCCGATGGCGGCTGCACCAACGAGCGAGCGCCTGGCAGTGTCTACTGCTCCGACCACCCGCTCGATGACCTGAACTTCCACCTGCACGACCTGCGCGAAGGGGTCACCTGCCCGCGCTGCGGGGGCGACATCGGCGAGGGGTTCATGACGCACGAGTGCCCGCCCGCCTGACGCCTGTCGGCGCCCCGTGCCACACTGGCAGTGAGCCCCTGATACGGGCAGGCGTGCCAGGCGCTTGATCGGCGTCTGCGCGGGGCGGGCCGCGCGAACCCGTGCGCCCGGGAGGGGCGTAAAGTCCCGGCCCGCCACCATCGTCGTGAAGCCCCCGCCCGTGATGGGCGGGGGCTTTTCGCTGTCCGAACTCGCGTTGTCATATGCCTTCCGCCACCCCGGCCTGCGGGTTTACGGTGGCGCGACCGGGCCCCGCCGGGCCGGCGTCCCTCCCGGACCTCCCCCTCGGGAGGGCCGTCGCGCGTGCGGGTTACTCGGCAGCCGGCGGGTAGGCAATCCGCAGACCGGGCACCTCCTGCGCGACCCGTGCGACCACAGCCCGGTTCCAGGACGCTGGAAAGTCCACGTCGGACTGCGCGGCGTGGTACTCGGCATCGGTGCGGTAGACCAGGACACCCGGATCAGGCATGTCGAGCAGCGTCTGAACGATGCCGCCGACAAACTCCCCAGTGCGCGCTTCGAGGTCTTCCATCGCCAGCCGCACACCATCGGGGATGGGGTACTTGCCCTGTTCCCAGTGCCGCACGGTGCGGGGGGACACGCCGAGGTGGCCAGCGAGCCAGTCCCCGGTGAGGCCGAGGTATTCGCGGATCACCTTGAACTCGGCGTCGGTCATGCGCTCGTCTTCGGGCATGCCGGGCGGGTCGGTGTAGTCAGACATGGCGGCCTTTCATGGGTGCGCCCCGGCGCGGTGGCCGGGGCGGTGGGAGCGCGCGGGTTAAGCGTGTTCGACGGTGGCGATGTATGCGTTGTCCACGGCGGTCCAGGTGCCGGTGACGCGCCAGCCGGCTGCGGCCATGAGGTCTTCGGCTTCGCTCTGGGCGTCGTCGATGTTGCCGTCTTCGGCGTTGATGCTGGTGATGGCGTGAAGGAGGAGGTCGCCCTGGGAGGCCCAGTTGCTGTCGTCCTCGGGGTCGCCGCCGATGAGTCGGTCTTCGATGACGGAGACGTCGATGCAGCCGGTGTCGAGGGCGGTGGGGTCGTTGACGAGCCAGGCGGTGAAGTGGGTGGCGGTCATGGCCGGGTCCTTCCGGTCTGGTCTGGGGCTGTTCCCCTGACCTGATGACACCACTATAGCTTCCTAAAATAGGAAGCGTCAAGGGTGTGGTCAGTCCAGCACCCCGAGCGCGATGTCAGGCCGGCAGTGCTGGCACGCCTCGACGTCCGCGAGGGCCTGCCGCGCCTGCTGCTCGGCCACGGGGTGGATGCGCTTCCCCTTCATGTGGCAGTCGCCGCGGTGCACGAGCAGCGGCCGACCCGACAGGTCCCGCTCGAGCAGCCAGTCCGGTGCGGGAAGCGGGGGCCGCCGGACTCGCATCGCTACTTCGTGGGCTTCGGCCTGGGCGATCTGCTGGCGGACGCGGTCGAGGCTGACCGTGAGCCACGTCTCCAGGGTGCGGAGGCGGGGCAAATCCGGAGGCAGGTCGTACATGTGTTCGAGTCTACGCCCGCGGCGGCCCGGCAGTGTCAGTGGTGGGGGCTAGCGTGGACACATCACATCCACCGATTGCATGGCTGCGCGCGGTGGCTCTCGGTTCCGCCCCGTCGGACCCCGCCCCAGGGGACAGCGCCCGACGGGGCGGAGCACTGTCAGCCCTCCGGATGCCGCACGATCTTCTTCACTGCCATCTCGACGTCGACCCGGTTCAGCTGCTGCTCGGCCGCGTACTCGGTGATCGCCGTCTGTACCGCGGCGACCGTCTCGATGGTCTGCTCGCCGGCCTGGATCTCCGCCCACGCGGCACGCTCGAGCTCGATCAGATGGTCGGGAATGTCGATAGCCATCCCACGATCCTAGGCCGCCGACCGCGCGCGTTCCGCCTCGAGCAGCCGCGCCCACTCCACCACCAGGCGCGCGTACCGGTCCCGGTCGACGGGCCGCCGCTCCCGGGCCGCACGCCGGACCAGGTCCGTCAGCTCTGCACTCACCACCGCAGCAGTCCGGCTCATGCCGCGAGTCTAGGCCGGGCCACCGACAGCGGGAGTCAGTCCAGAGGGAGCGCCTGATGCGCGGCCACGATCGCGTCGATGCGCCGGGCGAGGTCGAAGTCGGCAGCGGTCAGGACGTAGCCGGCGTCGTGCGTGGTGATCGTCGCCCGCAGGTGGTCCATCCGCAGGTCAAGGTCGGCGTGGTGCTGGACCCGACGCGACCGGTCCGCGATCGTCACGATGGCCGCCACCGCCGCGTGATACCGGATCGGATAGGCGCGGGTGATCACATCCCCCCGCCGCTCCCAGCCCGGCAAGCCGGCCAGCTCCCGCTCGATCTCCTCGCCAGACAGCGGCTCAGGCACGCCCATCGTCAGCTCCCCTCCGTCACGGGCGCCAGGATCTCGGCGAGGTCCCGGCCCACCGGCGCATCCTGCCACGGTCGCATCGCCCGCTCTAGCGCGCCCAGTTCGCGGGCCATGCGTGCCGAGCGGGTCTCGACTGCGATGGTCGCCGCCTCACGGGCAATCTCCACCGCGTGATCCGGTTCCCGCGCCGCGGCGACAGCGGCAGCATGTCGGGCGAGGTACACGCCCCGGTCCCGCCGCGCAGTCCCCGGCACCGCGGCCAGAACCTGAGTCCACAGGCTGTCGGCCTCGCGGCCCAGACCGAGCCGGCCGTAGCAGGTGGCGCGCTGCACCTCGAGGTAGCCGGGCGTCCGCCGGCAGGCGTTGCCCCACGGCAGGTCGTCGTCGACGCGGTGCAGCAGGCCGCCCGCGGTGTCGATGAGCCGGTCGACCGCGGCCCGGTCCCCGGTGAGGCTGGCACCGTGGGCCTGCTGCTGCATCGCCATGATCCGCACTTTCGGGACGATGCGGTCCGCGTCGTCGAGGGCGGCCTCACACAGGTCGATAACGCCATGCCCGTCACCGAGGTCCGTCCGGACCTGCGCCAAGTTCACCAGGCTGTAGCCGATCAGGTGCGGGTCCCGCGACCGGGCGGCGATCTCCTGCGTTATGCCCCGCCAGAACGCCGCGGCGGCCAGGTCGCCGGCGTCCTGGTACAGCCAGCCGACCAGCGCCGCATAGGCCGCACCGACCCTCAGCAGGCCGCGCCGAGTCTCACCGGCCGCCGACCGGACCAACTTGTCGATCAGCTGGTACTGGGCCGACACGGTGCCGATCAAATCGTGCGGGCCGAGCAGCATGTCCGCCCGGTAGTGCCCCTCGAGCTGCTGCTGAAAATAGTCGATCAGCGCGGGGTCCACGTGCTGCGTGGCGGTCGGGCCGGGCACGAGTGCTGCCGCGGTCACCGACACGAAAGCGCGACGTCTCACGTCATCCTCTTGGTGTGCCTCGGGGCGGATCCATCCGGCGGGCGCCGGGAATCCCAGGTCCTCGGGCCACCGGCCGAGCGCGTCGTGCAGCACCATCGCCGTCTCCTCCGACGGCCAGCGCCGGTCATCCGCACGGCCCTCCCAGCGGCGCCATGTCCGCGCGGACACGGTGAAGTGCGGGTCGCCGAGGAACCGCCGGCCGTGCTGCTCGAGCGCGGCGGCGGCAGCCTCCATCGTTCGCCAGCCGGCCCGCAGCCGCGCGGCACGAAGAGCGTCGTTGCGGGGGCCCATGAGGCCAGTCTGAGGGGTCATCGCGCCTACCTGGAGCCGTGGCCGACACGTGGCCATGCATGGCCACAGCGTGGCCTATCTGCCGATCCGCGTGGCCACACATCATCTACCCATGAGCACCCAGCGCGCCGCCGATACCGCCGAGCAGGCCCTGACCGATGCGCAGTGGCGCGGCCGGGACTGCGTGCACTGCGGCATCACCCTCGGGCCCGGCGGAGCCATCACGCTCGGGCAGCGCCTGTCCTGGCGTGACGGCTACGAGATCTCGTGGATCCCCCGCGCATGCCCGCCCCACGGCGTGCTCCCCTGGCCCCCGTCCCCCTCGTCACGGCGGTAACGAGGGGGACGGGAACTATTGTCTGGCTGATTTGCGTCCACGAATCGGGGGCACACGACAGGAGTGAACCCGCCGTAAGTCCTGGCCAAGGCTTGCCGGTTGGTCACAGATTCGCACTTCCCGTGCGCACTGCGTCGACCTAGATGCGGTGGGCACCCTTCCCTACCTGTCATATGCCAGGCAGGATGGGGGTATCGGTCGCCTGGCCGAAACCCTGCTCCTGGGTGGCCTCGCGTCAGGGCAGGAGTTCCCTCACGTGACACCGAAGGACGGCTGCGATGCTGAGTAGCTGACTGAGCCGAGGGTCGGTCGTCCCGCCCTCAATCCGCTGATACGTGTTCCGCGAGATGCCGGCCCGCAGGAAGACCTTTTCCTGCGTCAGGTTGGCGTCGAGTCGCCTGGCGACGATCCGTCTGCCGACGCGCTCGGCATAGCTGGGCGGCGACGGTCTCGCCGCCTCTCGCGCCTGCTGTGGATCCCGGTCGTGCACCCACAAACGCTGCGGGTTTCATGATCATAAGTCAGCCCCAGGTGCGGGGCCATATGTGATCTTGCTGAATAACTGGCGGATCACCTAGGAGTTCAGCCAGTCAGGTCCCACCCCTGGCTGCGCTGAGGGGCCACCCGCGAAAGCGCAGCACGTCATGCGTGCCTGCCCGCAGATGGCCCCGCCGGACGTCCGTCGTCGACGGACGGGCGTCCGGTCCGACGAGTGAACCTCACAACAGCGCTGCTGTACGAGGCACTCGTTGGTCAAGATGCCGGGCCCGGATCTGTCATCGCCTCGGAGGGCGAAGATCCGGGCCCGGTCCTACGTGGGGTCTGGAGTGGGGGAAATGGGAAACAAGTGGGAGATGATCATGGGTTCTCGTGTCTACTCATGTCCCCTCGTGTCCACCGCTAAAGCAAGGCCTGCAGGTGAAAGGCCTGGTCAAACAGAGTGGCGCAGCTCAGAGGCGTGTCGATTTGATCAACCTGAAGATCTTCGAGAAGTCCAGGGAGGTGATCGCCTCGACGGTCGAGGACCGCTGCGGGAGCTGGTGCTCGGCGAGCGTGTCGAGGGAGCGCGGGTCGAGCAGTTTGACCTTGAAACCGGAGAAGGTTCCGCACACGGTGACGAGGCGGCCGCCGGAGTCGAAGGTCGCGGTGGCGCATTCGCCGCCGACGGCAGCGATCTTCTGGCTGGTCACCTGGGGGTCCCTGCCGAGCGGGCCGGACCAGGGGGAGGTGGCGCTGCCGGCGGCGTCGGAGTGCATGCCGCTGCGGCCGTTGGGCGCGAGGTACGGGTGCTGCGGCGGGGCCTCGCCGGGCAGCGGCGCGGCGACCGCGGGGCTGCCGGCGTAGTCGGTCACCAGGCGGTGGCCGGGGGCCTTGGGGATCTCCGCGGCCTGCGCCGGGAGGACCCCGTACAACGCCGCCGCTGCGGCGAGCGCCGGGGCCACCGCGCAGTTCAGCGTTCTTCGGAACATCCGGATCTTCCTCCATTGCATACGGGATCGCGCCGCCGCCAGACGCTAGATCTCGTTGCCTGAGGAGTCCATATCGGAGCCGGATGATTCACGAACGCGCAACAGTCCCTCAGGGCTTGAGGGTGCCGACCACGTTCGCCGTGGCCGCGAGGCCGTTGTGGATGGTCGTGGCCATGCTGCTGCCGGCCAGGTAGAAGCCGAGCAGCATGCAGACGAGGGCATGGGTGAACTTGAGCCCTCCGCTACGGATGAAGACCACCGCGAGGATCAGGAGCAGCAGGACCACGGAGATGGAAACGGCCATCAAAACCTCCTACGCCGCACGGACCGCGCACGACTGCGGCATTCGGGCGCCATCGTGGCGCAGCGCGGAGGCCTTTCAGGCGAACGACGTGTCCGCCGTCCGGGTTGTTGACGCAGGGTGACGGGAAGTCAGCCGGCGCGGCCCGCGGGTGCGGTGAGGCCGGACCAGTGCACGGTCCGGTCGCACCAGCGCTCCAGGAGGACCTTGTCGTGCCCGACCGCCAGCAGTCCGGCGCCGGTTTCGGCGCGGTACTCCTCGACGACTCCGACCAGGGCTGCGGCGGTGGAGGCGTCGAGCATGGCGGTCATCTCGTCGCAGACGAGCCAGCGCGGGCGCAGCAGCAGGGCCCTTGCCAGGCAGGCCCGTTGCAGCTGGCCGTCGCTGACTTCGTGCGGGCGGCGGGCGAGCAGGTCCGCTCCGAGGCCGACCCGTGCGGCCAGCTCTCCCACTGCGGACCCGGCTTCGGAGCGGCGGCCGGTGGCGCGCAGCGGCTCGGCGATCAGGTCGCGCAGCCGCAGGCGCGGGTCGGCCGCGAGCCGGGGCTGCTGGAACACCACGCCGACGGCGGTGCGTTGGGCCCTCGGGGCGCGGTGGCGCCAGGCGGTGACGGGGGTGCCGTCGAGGACGAGGGTGCCGCGGTCGGGGCGGTGCAGCAGGGCGGCGACCCTCGCGAGCGTGGACTTGCCGCAGCCGCTCGGGCCGAGCAGTCCGGTGGCCTTGCCCGGAGTCAGCGTGAGGCTCACGTCGTGGAAGACCGGTGCGCCCCGGCGGTAACCGGCGGTGATCGAGGTCAGCTCAAGCACGGGAGGGCTCCGGTACGGGGTGCTGGGCGGGGTGGTGGCAGGCGATCCCGTCCGCGAAGCCGGGGCGTACGGCGCAGGAGTCGTCCGCGGCGGGGCAGCGGGCGGCGAAGGCGCAGCCGGGCGGGAGCGCACCCAGCTCGGGCGGGGTGCCGGGCAGCGGGGTGAACTCCCGCTCGGGCAGGGCGGCGAGCAGGCCGCGGGCGTAGGGGTGGCGGGGGCCGGGGTCGCCGAAGAAGGCGTCGGCGGGGGCCAGTTCGACGATGCGGCCCGCGTACATGACGGCAACGGTGTCGGCGATGCGCGCGGCGGCCGCCAGGTCGTGCGTGATCATCAGCAGGGCGCGGCCGTCGCGGGTGTGGGCGCGCAGCTCGTCGACGGTGCGGTGGACGAGGTCGCGGTCGAGTCCGGTGGTGGGCTCGTCGGCCAGGAGCAGCGGGGCGTCGCCGACCAGGGCGAGGGCGGTGGCGGCCCGCTGGGCGAGGCCGCCGGACAGTTCGTGGGGGTACCCGTCGAGGTGGGTACCGGGGAAGGCGGCGCGGGCCGCCGCGGCTTCGGCGGCGGCGCGCAGGCCTGCCCGGGGGGTGGCGGTCAGGGCGCGGACGGTCTCTTCGAGCTGGGAGCGCACGGTCCGCACCGGGGTGAGGTGGGCGGCCGGGCTCTGCGGGACGAGGCCGATGCGGCGGCCCCGTACGGTGCGGGCGAGGGTGCGCTCGTCGGCCGCGAGCAGGTCGAGGCCGTCGGCGAGCAGGGCGGAGCCGGCGGTCTCGGCGTTGCCGGGGAGGAGTCCGAGGAGCGCGGAGGCGAGGACGGACTTGCCGCAGCCGCTCTCGCCGACGAGCGCGAGGCACTCGCCGGGGGCGAGGTCGAAGCGGGCGTCGGTCACGGCTTCCACGGGGCGGCCGCCGCGCATCCGGAAGCGCACGGAGAGCCCCTGCACGCGCAACACTGCACGGTCACATGTCACCACTGCACCGTCATGTGTCACAGGGTCAGCTCCGAACGGGTCCGGGGGTTGAGGCGCTCGCGCCAGGCTCCGGCCAGGCCGGCGATCGCGAGGGTCGGGACGATCAGGAAGAGTCCGGGGAAGAGGGTGGGCCACCAGTCGCCGGCGAGCAGCGATCCGCGGGCGCCCTGGACGAGCGTGCCGAGGCTCGCCTCGTGGGCGGGCAGCCCGAGGCCGAGGAAGGACAGCGCCGACTCGTGCCACATGGCGTGCGGGATCATCAGCACGGCCGCGAGCCCGGCCTGCGGCAGCACGCCCGGGACCAGGTGCCGTACCGCGATCCGCAGTCGCGAGGCGCCGCCGGACACCGCCGCGTCCACGAACGGCCGTGCGCGCAGCGACAGCACCTCGGCGCGGACGATCCGGGCGGTGGACAGCCAGTGGGTCAGGGCCACCGAGACCACCACCGGCCACACCCCGGGCCGGAACATCGCCACGACGAAGAGGCCCAGCAGCAGGTGCGGGACGGAGGAGAAGGCGTCGACGACCCGCATCAGCAGCCGGTCGGTCCAGCCGCCCAGTGCGCCCGCCGCCGCGCCCACGGCGGTGCCGATGACGGTGGCGACGAGGGCCGCGACGACCCCGACGAGCAGGGAGACCCGCAGCCCGTACACGCAGCGCAGCTGCAGGTCGCGGCCCACGTCGTCGGTGCCGAAGGGGTGCGACCAGGACGGCGGGAGGAGCTTCGACGCGAGATCGACGGCCTGCTGGTCGAGCTGGACGAGCGGGGGGACGAGCAGCACGGCGAGGACCATCGCCGCGACCAGCAGCGCCGAGGTGCGCACCCGCAGGGTGCGGGCGGACCGGCCGGCGCGGCCGCGGGTGCGCCAGGCGAGGTCAGCCATCGAAGCCCACCCGCGGGTCGGCCAGCCCGTACAGCAGGTCGGAGAGCAGATTGCCGGCGAGGACGGCCGCGGTGGCGAGCACGGTCAGCGCGGCGAGCAGCGGGAAGTCCACGGAGGTGGCGGCCTGCACGGTCGCGGCCGCGATGCCGGGCCAGCTGAACACCGTCTCCACCAGCAGGGCGCCGGTGATCAGTTCGGGGACGCGGGATCCGACGAGGGTCAGCACGGGGAGCATGCCGGAGCGCAGGGCGTGCCCGAGCAGCACGGTGTGCTCCCCCAGGCCCCGCGCCCTGGCTCCGCGCACCGGGTCCTCGGCCAGCGCGTCCGCCACGCCCTGGCGTACGTACAGGTAGAACCACGGCAGCTGGGAGATGCCGAGCACCAGGGCGGGCAGGACCAGGTGGCGTGCGACCTGGCCGGAGGTGACGGTGTCGGAGCCGGCATCGGTGAGCCCGCCCGCGGGCAGGACGCCGAGCCGGACGGAGAACAGCCAGACGGCGAGCAGCCCCAGCCAGAAGGCGGGCGCGGCTTCGAGGGTGTACGCGGCCGAGGTCGCGGCCCGGTCGAGCAGCCGGCCGGGACGGCGGGCCGCGAGCACGCCGAGGGCGGTGCCGAGCAGGACGGCGGTCAGGAAGGCGGCGCCGACGAGCAGCACGGACCAGCCGAGGCGCTCGGTGACGACCTGGGCGACGGGCTGGCGCATGACGGTCGAGGTGCCGAAGTCACCGGCGGAGGCGGCGGTGAGCCAGTCCCACCAGCGGGCCGTGAACGGCCGGTCGGCGCCGAGGTTGGCGCGCAGCTGGTCGAGGTGTTCCCCGGAGGCGGTCAGTCCGGCGGTGCCGGCGTAGGCCTTGACGGGGTCGAAGGGCGACAGGGCCGCGACCGCGAACACCCCGAAGGTGACGGCGAGCAGGACGGGCGCGGCGAACAGGGTCCGCCGCCCCGCCATGCGGGCCATCGGCCCCCAGGGGAGGCGGGGGCGGCGGGCAGTGCCGGAGGTCACTTCTTCGGCTGCCACGTCTCGACGTTCCACCACGGGCCGGAGCCGAGTCCGTGGTCGTGCGGTTCGACCTGGGTGGTCAGACCCTGCCACTTGTCGCCGACGACGTAGAGGTGGTCGATGTGGGTGAGGAAGGTGTAGCCGGGGTTCCCGGCCAGCTCGCGCTGGACGGTGTCGTACGCGGCCTTGCGGGTGGCGTGGTCGCCGCTCTTGCGGGCGGCGTCGAGGGCCTTGTCCACGGCGGGGTTGTCGTACCAGGCCATGTTGTTGAAGCCGTCGCCGCCGAGGGTGGACTTGAGCAGCAGGTACTGGTCGAAGTCGGGGTCGGCGGGCGAGCCGCCGCCGGCGAGGACCGCCTCGGTCTTCATCCGGGGTTCGATGACCTCCCAGGTGCCGGCCTCGGTCTTGATCTCGATGCCGGCCTTCTTGGCGTCCGAGGCGTAGGCGAGGGCGTGGTCCTGGCGGAGCTTGTCGCCGGAGGTGTACCAGAGGGGGAAGGAGGCGCGGACGCCGTTCCTGGCGCGGATGCCGTCGGCGCCGGGCCGCCAGCCGGCCGCGTCGAGGATCCTGCGGGCCTTGTCGAGGTCGTGGGTGCGCTCCGTGCCGGGCGTGAACCACGGGCTGTCGGTCGGGACCGGGCCGTAGGCGGGCTTGCCGGCGCCTTCGAGTATCCGGTCGACCATGGCCGTGCGGTCGACGGCGGCGTCGAGGGCACGCCGTACGGCGATGTCACCGGTGACCTTGTTGTGCGTCGGCAGGGTCACCGTGCGGTAGTCGAATGACTTCGCGGTGTACGTGGTGCGGCCCTTCTCCTGCGCGAAGCCCTCGGCGAGGTTCGGCGGCAGGATGGCGCCGTCGAGCTCGCCTGAGCGCAGCCGGGTGGCGCGTACGTCGTCGTCCTTGACGACGGCCATGGTGAAGTTCTTCACCGCGGGCGCGCCGCCCCAGTAACGGGGGTTGGCCTTGAAGCTGAGCTTCTCGCCCCTGGACCAGCCGGTCAGGACGTAGGGGCCGGTGCCGACCGGCCTGGTGGTGAAGTCTCCGCTGTTGACGTCCTGCCTGCCCGCGATGTGCTCGGGGGCGATGGGCAGCACGGTCCGCTCCGCGAAGGGCGCGTAGGGGTACTTGAGGGTGAAGACGACGCCGTCCGCGCCCCGCTGCTCGACGCTCTTGACGGCGTCCAGTTCCGTCTTCGAGGCGTTGTTCGTCTTCGGGTCGAGGATCGTCCGGTAGGTGAAGACGACGTCCTTCGCCGTGAAGGGCGCGCCGTCGCTGAACGTGACACCCCGGCGGAGCTTGTACGTGTACGTGAGCCCGTCGGCGGAGACGCGGGGCAGCTCGACGGCGAGTGCGGGCCGCAGCTTCATCTGCGCGTCGTGCGCGAGCAGCCCGTCGAAGATCTTGGAGTTGCCGTCCTTGCCGTAGCCCAGGAGCGGGCTGAGGCTTTCGGGTTCGGTCGCGATCCCGACCACTGCGGAGTCCGCGGCCCCGGCTGCCGCCGCACCGCTCCCCCCGGGGCTGGAACAGGCCGCAGCGCTCGCGATGAGTGCGGCGGCCAGGATGATCGCGGCCGGTCCCCGTGCCGATCGAGCCGTCATTGCTGTGCATACCCCTAGTGGTGCGCGTACTGCTCGTACTGCTTGCCGATCAAAAGCTCTTGCGAATCACTCGCAATTAAACAGTACGTAATGGTCACGCACCGACACAGTCCGGTCAGGGCGGACAGCTGCGGCAGGAGTCTTGATGACGCGCCGCGTGACGTGTCATATATGTCTAGACCTTTGACGTGAGCCCATCAGGACCGGACGTGACCGGACCGAAGCGAGGGGAGGGACCGTGCGCCGAACCGCGGGCCCGGCCGTGCTGCTCTGCGGCGTGCTGACCGGCTGCACCGGCCCGGCCCCGGACACCCAGAGCCCGCCCGCACCCTCGGGGCTGACGGCGCACGCGGGCAGCTCCGGCTCCGTCCACGTGATGTGGGAGGAGGCCCCGGCAGCCGACGGCGTGACCGGCTACCAGGTCTTCCGCGGCGGGGTCCTCGTCCGCGAACTCCCCGGCGAGAAGCGGATGACGGACGTCACCGGACTCACTCCGCGGCAGGCCTACAGCTTCTCGGTCCGGGCCCGGGACGCGGCCGGCAACCTGTCCCCGCACAGCGCCGCGGTACGGGTGACCATGCCCGAGCCGGCCCCCGAGGACAACCGGCCGCCGGGCACCCCCGCCACCCTCTCCGGGCGCCCCGACGGAGCCCGCGCAGCCGTCCTGACCTGGTCCTCCGTCACCGACGACACCGCCGTCACGGCGTACGACGTCTACCAGGGCGGCGCCCGCATCCACACCGTGGACGGACGCACGACGAGCACCCGGGTCACCGGGCTGCGCCCCGACACCGTGTACACCTTCACCGTCCGGGCGCGCGACCGGGCCGACAACTCCTCCGCCGCCGGCCCCGCCGCCGACGTGACCACCCCGCCGGCCTCCGGCAGCGGCCCGGGCACGGCACCGGAGGGCTTCCGGGCCACGGCCGGCCCGGGCGGGATCGAACTGTCCTGGACCGCGCCCGACACCGGCGAGCCCGTCGACGAGTACCAGCTGTACGTCGACGGGCGGATGACGACGGTGATCCAGTGGGGCCGCGGCGCGGTCCCCGCCGGCCGCGCGGTCTACCGGCTGACGGTGGCCCAGCCCGCCGGAACCGTATGGCGGCTGAAACTGCGGGCCCGGCTGCCCGATGGCAACTGGGGATCATTCTCGGCGGAACGATCGGTCACCCTCGCAGGATAGGCGTCGCTTCCACTGACACTTCAGTGACTATTCGACCAACAATGATCAGGAGGCCTTGCCCACCGAGGTCCCTGAGACAGAATCTGTCGCTGTGTTGGGGAATCTGCCGTCGGAGACGGCAAGCTTTGTGGGGCGCAATGCCGAACTCGACCGTCTGCACGGCCTGCTGCGGCGCCACCGCCTGATCACCCTCACCGGAGTCGGCGGCGTGGGCAAGTCGCGGCTCGCCCTCCGGGCCGCCCGCCGCTCCCGCCGCGCCTACCCCGACGGCGTCTGGTGGGTGGACCTCTCCCCGCTGCGCGACCCCGGCCTCCTCTCGGCGACCGTCGGCCACGCCCTCGGCCTCGCGGAGCAGTCCCTGCTCTCCTCCGACGAGCAGCTGTGCGCCTGGGCCACCGACAAGGAACTCCTGCTGGTGCTCGACACCTGCGAGCACCTGGTCGACGTCTGCCGCCACCTGGTGGGCGAGCTGCTCCAGTCCTCCCCCGGGCTGACCGTCGTCGCCACCAGCCGCCAGCCGCTCGGCTGCCACGGCGAACGGGTCACCGAGGTGCGCCCGCTGCCCGCCGAGGGCACGGACAACGACGCCCTCACCCTCCTGCGGGACCGGGCCACGTCCGCCACCCCGCAGGCCGCCGCCGCCTTCGCCGACCCCCGCCGCGCCGCCACCGCCGCCGAACTGTGCCGCCGCCTCGACGGGCTGCCCCTGGCCATCGAGCTCGCCGGGGCCAGGCTGCGGCTGTGGAGCCTCGAACAGGTGGCCCAGCGGCTCGGGACGCGGTTCGAGGTGCTGTCCGACACCAAGGCCGCGCGGCTGCCCCGGCACCAGACGATGCGCACCGCGATCGGCTGGAGCCACGAGCTGTGCGAGCCGCTGGAGCGGCTGCTGTGGGCGCGCCTGTCGGTCTTCGCCGGGGACTTCACCCTGGCCGCTGCCCGCGCCGTGTGCGCGGGCGGCCCGCTGCCCGGCGACCGCGTGGAGCGGGTGCTCGCCGGCCTGGTCGGCAAGTCCGTGGTGCGCCGCACCGTCGAGGGCGCACGCGAGCGGTACCGCATGCTCGACACGATCCGCGAGTACGGCCGCACCTGGCTCGCGGAGCTCGGCGAGGAACACCGGACGGCCGACCGGCACGCCCACTGGTTCGCGGCGCTCGCCCGCGAGGCGGACGCGGGCTGGCTGGGCCCGGACCAGGTGGGCTGGTACCAGCGGATGAGCGCCGACCACAGCGAGCTGCGGACCGCGCTGGAGCACCTGCTGCGCACCGACCCCGCGGTGGCCCTGGAGATGGCCGGGGCCCTGTGGTTCTGGTGGTTCTGCTGCGGACACGCGCGCGAGGGCCGCGGCTTCCTGGAGCGGGCGCTCGATGCGGTCGCGGACCCCGGGCCCGTCCGCGTGCGGGCGCTGTGGGCCCTCGGACTGACCGCGCTCACCCAGGGCGACCAGCCCGCCGTCCTGGAGCGGGGCCGGGAGAGCATGCGCGCGGCGGCCGCGCTCGGGGATCCCGAGCTGGAGCTGCGCGCCCGGTACGTGGCCGCCGCGGCGGCGCTGCTGCCCGGCGATCCGGTGGCGGCACTGGAGCTGGCGGGCGCCGCGGCCCGCGCGGAGCCGGTGGCCCGGGGCGCCCGCGAGGACGGAGCCGGCTGGCTGCTGTGCGGCCTGGCCGCCTCGTACGCCCTGTGCAACCTCGGACGGCACGAGGAGGCCATCGAGGAGGCGACGGTGCTGCGGGACGCCTGCGCCCGGCAGGGCGAGACCTGGCTGCGGTCCTTCGGCGACTACATCCTGGCGATGGCGGCCCTGGGCGCGGGACGGCCCGGAGAAGCGGACCGGCACGCACGCGCGATGCTCTCGGGCAAGCGGCTGCTGCACGACAGCTTCGGCATGGCCCTGGGCCTGGACCTGCTGGCGGCGGCCGTCGCGGCGCAGGGCGACGGGGAGCTGGCCGCACGGCTGCTCGGCACGGGGCACACCCTGTGGCGCTCGGTCGGCGAGCCGCAGCTGGGCGCGCCCTCGCTCGCCGCCGTACGGGACGCGGGCGAGCGCCAGGCGCGGCAGGCCATCGGGGACGAGGCCTACGAGAAGGCGTTCGCGGGCGGTGCGGCGCAGCCCCTGAAGCTGTGACCGCGCGTGCCGTCGGCACCCCTCCGGTACCCGCCGGAGCAGCGGGTACCGGAGGGGTGCCCCGGGCGGCTCCCGTCAGTACGGCAGCGGTCTGCCCGACGGGGTGCGCAGGTCGAGGTCGCGTGGGGCGGGCTTGGGAGTCGGCTTGCGGATCTGAATGCGGCGCAGGGTCATCGGACCTCCTCGGCTCACACGGTGACCGGTCGGCGGGACTGGACGGTGCGGCCGTCGGGGAGCAGTTCCCCCGTGTCGTCGAAGACGACCACGCCGTTGCACAGCAGGCTCCAGCCTTGTTCCGGGTGGAAGGCCACGGTGCGGGCGGCGTCACGGTCGGCGCTGTCGGCAGGCGGGCAAGGGGGCTGGTGAGTACACATGGCGCACCTCCTCATCGGTGGAGGCGCAGGGCCGGTGGTCATTGCGGTCGTGCCGCCATCCACGTGGCGGGAAGTATTACTGATCACGCTGCCCGGAGGGAACCCGTTTTATTGCTGCATCTCACGGACCGGGCGGGCGTTTTACGCTCTGTAGGTGGCCTTTATCCGAATCGTGCGCGGCACGCCCCTTCCCGCACCGGCGGCGTGGCTGCTGCTGACCGACTGGGAGCGGCACGGCGCCCAGGTCCCGTTCACCCGGACCGTCGTCGAGAACGCACCGCCGGGCGGGGTCGGCACGCTGTTCACCGCCCGGACCGGGATCGGTCGGTTCGGCTTCGACGATCCGATGGAAGTGGTCGCCTGGCGGGCCCCGGCGAACGGCACCGGCGGCCACTGCCGGCTGGAGAAGCGGGGCCGCACTGTCACGGGCTGGGCCGAGATCGAGGTGCGGCCGGCGGCGACGGGCGGCAGCGAGGTCGTGTGGCTGGAGGACCTGCGGCTGCGCGGGGTCCCGGGGTACCTGGACGCACAACTGGCGATGGCCGGCCGGGCGCTCTTCGGCAGAGCGCTCGACCGGCTGCTGCGCCCACCGGCTAGCGGATCGGCATCCCGGAGATCGTCCGGGCGATGACCAGCCGCTGGATCTCGCTCGTGCCCTCGAAGATCGTGTAGATGGCGCTGTCCCGGTGCATGCGCTCCACCGGGTACTCCCGGGTGAAGCCGTTGCCGCCGAGGATCTGCACGGCCTGCGCGGTGACCTTCTTGGCCACCTCGCTGGCGAAGAGCTTGGACATGGAGCCCTCGGCGGAGGTGAAGGGCTTGCCGGCCACGGCCATCCAGGAGGCCCGCCAGACCAGCAGCCGGGCCGCGTCGATCTGGGTGCGCATGTCGGCGAGCTGGAAGGCGACGCCCTGGTTGTCGATGATCGGGCGGCCGAACTGCGTGCGGGTGCGGGCGTAGTCGAGGGCGATCTCGTACGCCGCGCGGGCGGTGCCGACCGCCATGGCGCCGACGGCCGGGCGGGAGGCCTCGAAGGTCGCCATCGCGGCGTTCTTCACGCGCTCGCCGCCGCCGTTCGCGGCCCGCTCGCGGGCGCGGGCGAGCCGCTCGTCCAGCTTCTCCTTGCCGCCGAGCAGGCAGGAGCCGGGGACGCGGACGTCCTCGAGGACCACCTCGGCGGTGTGCGAGGCGCGGATGCCGTGCTTCTTGAACTTCTGGCCCTGGGACAGCCCGGGGGTGGCCGGCGGGATGATGAAGGAGGCGTGGCCCTTGGAGCCGAGCTCGGGGTCGACGACCGCGACGACGATGTGGACGTTGGCGATGCCGCCGTTGGTGGCCCACGTCTTGGTGCCGTTGATCACCCACTCGTCCTTGGTCTGGTCGTACACGGCGCGGGTGCGCATCGCGCCGACGTCCGAGCCCGCGTCCGGCTCGGAGGAGCAGAAGGCGGCGACCTTGACGTCGTTCTGGTCGCCGTACATCTGCGGGATCCAGGTGCCGATCTGCTCCTCGGTGCCGTTGGCGACGACGCCGATGGCCGCGAGGCCGGTGCCGACGATCGACAGGGCGATGCCCGCGTCGCCCCAGAACAGCTCCTCCATGGCCACCGGTATGCCGAGGCCGGTGGGGTCGAAGAACTGCTGGGCGTAGAAGTCGAGGGAGTAGATGCCGACCTTGGCGGCCTCCTGGATGACGGGCCAGGGAGTCTCCTCGCGCTCGTCCCATTCCGCGGCCGCGGGGCGGATCACATCGGCGGCGAAGCCGTGGACCCAGTCCCGGACCTGCTTCTGGTCGTCGTTGAGCTCCATGGTGAACTCCGCCATGTCCCCTCCAAGAAGTACGTTACCTAGGGTAACCTCAGCAAGGGTCACAGTGTGTTACCCGCCAGTAGACAATGTCAACGCCACCGTCGGTTCGATCGCCCTGAGGTGCGGGGTGTTACGTTGCGTGGGCGTCACGGACATCGCACGGGCGGGGAGAAGACACGTCATGGAGACCACTCAGCAGGACGGCCAGCAGGCAGCGGCCGCGAGACGGCGGCGGGAGCTGCTCGAAGCCGCCGACCGGGTCGTGCTCCGCGACGGCCCGCAGGCCTCCATGAACGCCATCGCGGCGGAGGCCGGGATCACCAAGCCGATCCTCTACCGGCACTTCGGCGACAAGGCGGGGCTCTACCAGGCCCTCGCCGTCCGTCACACCGACGCCCTGCTGGACTCGCTGCGGGCCGCGCTCGACGCGCCGGCCGAGCGCCGCCGCCGGGTGGAGGCCACCCTCGACACGTACCTCGCGGCCATCGAGGCGCGGCCGCAGGTCTACCGCTTCCTGATGCACCCGGCCGAGGACCCGCACTCCGCGGAGCGCGGCTTCGACGTCGGCCTGCACTCGGCGCCGCTGCTGCGCCGGCTCGGCGAGGAGCTCGCCAAGGTCATCGCGGAGCGCGTCGACCTGGGCCCGGGCAGCGAGGAGCTGGCCCGCGTCTGGGGCCACGGGATCGTCGGCATGATGCACGCGGCCGGTGACTGGTGGCTGGGCGAGCGGCCGTGCGGACGCGACCGGCTGGTCGCCGCGCTCACGGACCTGCTGTGGGGGCGCCTGGCCACCGCGGGCAACCGCGCCGACGGCCCCGGGTTCTAGGCAGTACGCCCGATCGGCGGCGGTCGGCGGCGCGGCACGGCGCGTCAGGCGCCCCAGGGCGCCTTGCGGATCGCCCGCCGCAGCCGCCGGGCGCGCAGCCCGGTGACGCGGTCGGCGTAGACCGTCCCGTCGAGGTGGTCGCACTCGTGCTGGAGGCAGCGGGCGAAGAACCCGGTGCCGGTGATGCGCACCGGGGTGTTGTCCGCGGTCACGCCCTCGACCACGGCGCGGTCGTGCCGGGCCGTGCCGGCCTCCAGTCCGGGCAGGGACAGGCAGCCCTCGGGTCCCAGGATCTCGATGCCGTCGGCCTCGACCAGCCGCGGGTTCACGATGTGGCCGACGTGGCGGACGTCGTCGTCGTCCGGGCAGTCGTAGACGAACACCCGCTGGCCGACGCCGATCTGGTTGGCGGCGAGGCCGACGCCCTCCGCGGCGTACATCGTCGCGAACATGTCCTCGATCAGCCGGGCGAGGCCGGGACCGAACTCGGTGACCTCCGCGCAGGGGGCATGGAGCACCGGATCGCCCAGCAGGCTCATGGTGCGGACGAGACCGGAACTGCCGGGGATGGGGCGCTGTCGCATGGGCGTAAGGGTACGTCGGGCGAAGATATGGGAGATCCCGAGCGGGATCGGAGAAGGATCACAGACCGGCCGGCGGCACGACAGCGGCGCCGCGGTCAGGGGCCTGGCCGGTTCTGGATAGGCTGAGCCCGGACCGACGCAAGGAGGAACAGGGACGATGGCAGGCAACACGGAGCCGCTTTCGCCGCGCGCCAAGCTGGCGGTGACGGCGGGCAAGGCCGCGGCGGCGGTGTCGCGGGCCGCGGGGCGCGGAAGTGGATCGGTGATCGGCGGCAAGGTCGCCCTCAAGCTGGATCCCGATCTGCTGGGACGTTTGGCACAGCACCTCGATGTTGTCCTGGTTTCGGCGACGAACGGCAAGACGACGACGACCCGGCTGATCGCGGAGGCCCTGCGGGCCAGCGGTCCGGTGGTCTCGAACGCGCTCGGCGCGAACATGCCCGCGGGCATCACCTCGGCGCTGGCGGGCGGCTCGGACGCCAAGTACGGCGTCATCGAGGTCGACGAGAAGTACCTCGCCGGGGTGGCCCGGGACGTGACGCCGAAGGCGATCGCGCTCCTGAACCTCTCCCGCGACCAGCTGGACCGCGCCGCCGAGACCCGGATGCTCGCGGAGAAGTGGCGGGAGGGCCTGGCGGGCTCGAAGGCGGTCGTGATCGCGAACTGCGACGACCCGCTGATCGTGTGGTCGGCCTCCTCCTCACAGAACGTCGTCTGGGTGGCGGCCGGGCAGGAGTGGAAGGACGACGCCTGGTCGTGCCCCTCCTGCGGCGGCGTCATGCAGCGCCCGGGAGACGACTGGTTCTGCGGCGAGTGCGGCTTCCGCCGTCCGACGCCCAGCTGGGTGCTCAGCGGCGACCACGTGCTCGACCCGCACGGCTCGGCCTGGCCGATCCACCTCCAGCTGCCCGGCCGCGCCAACAAGGCCAACGCCGCCACCTCCGCCGCGGTCGCCGCGGTCTTCGGGGTGCCGCCGCAGGTCGCGCTGGAGCGCATGTACCAGGTGCAGGCGGTCGCCGGCCGCTACGACGTCGTGAACTTCCAGGGCCGTGAGCTGCGCCTGCTACTCGCGAAGAACCCGGCAGGCTGGCTCGAAACGTTTTCCCTGATCGACCCGGCGCCGGCGCCGGTGATCCTCTCGGTCAACGCCCGCGGCGCGGACGGCACCGACACCTCCTGGCTGTGGGACGTGGACTACCCGCGCCTCGCCGGCCACCCGATCTTCGTGATCGGCGACCGCCGCCTGGACCTCGCGGTCCGCCTGGAGGTCGCGGGCCTGGACTTCCGGGTGTGCGAGACGCTCGACGAGGCCGTGCAGCTCGCGCCGCCCGGCCAGATCGAGCTGATCGCCAACTACACCGCCTTCCAGGACGTGCGCCGCCGCGTCGGCAACTGACACACCAGATAGGACGAATGCGAATGAGCGACAACAGCCTGCGTCTGGTGTGGGTCTACCCGGACCTGCTGAGCACGTACGGAGACCAGGGCAACGCCCTGGTCGTGGAGCGCCGGGCCCGCCAGCGCGGCCTGGACGTGCAGCGCGTGGACGTGCGCAGCGACCAGCCGATCCCCACCTCCGGCGACATCTACCTGATCGGCGGCGGCGAGGACCGGCCGCAGCGGCTGGCCGCGGAGCGCCTGCTGCGCGACGGCGGTCTGGAGCGGGCGGTCTCCAACGGAGCCATCGTCTTCTCCGTCTGCGCCGGCTACCAGATCCTCGGCCAGGAGTTCGTGAACGACCAGGGCCAGCGCCAGGAGGGCCTCGGCCTGCTGGACGTGGTGACCGTGCGCGGCGAGGGCGAGCGGTGCGTCGGCGACGTGCTCGCGGACATCGACCCGCAGCTCGGCCTGCCGCAGCTGACGGGCTTCGAGAACCACCAGGGCGTGACGCACCTCGGACCGACGGCGAAGCCGTTCGCCCGGGTCCGCCTGGGCCGGGGCAACGGCACCGGCGACGGCACCGAAGGCGCGTACAACGACACCGTGTTCGGCACGTACATGCACGGCCCGGTGATGGCCCGCAACCCGCTGATCGCGGACCACCTGCTGAAGCTGGCCCTCGACGTGAACGCGCTGCCGCCGGCGGACGACCGCTGGTACGACGCGCTGCGCGCCGAGCGCATCGCGGCGGCCACGCAGCCCGCGTAACACGCTCCGCGGGTGGGGGGGGGGGGGGGGGGGGGGGGGGGGGGGGGGGGGGGGGGGGGGGGGGGGGGGGGGGGGGGGGGGGGGGGGGGGGGGGGGGGGGGGGGG
>NZ_JBVJWO010000030.1:47996-97698 GCF_055602345.1 Streptomyces sp. NPDC037401 | reverse complement strand
CACTGGTACTAAGCCACCAGCGGACAGCAGACGCACGAAATCGCCCGGCCGGGACCTACCGGCCGGGCGATCGTGCGTAT
The DNA here is from genome assembly GCF_055602345.1 of Streptomyces sp. NPDC037401. Taxonomy (NCBI): domain Bacteria; kingdom Bacillati; phylum Actinomycetota; class Actinomycetes; order Kitasatosporales; family Streptomycetaceae; genus Streptomyces; species Streptomyces sp. NPDC037401. The sequence continues at coordinate 97,618 of NZ_JBVJWO010000030.1, read as the reverse complement.
ACGGCCGCCTCGCTCGCCACCACGCGAATGAAAATCTTGTCGCCGTACAACCGTGCGCGGTTCTTGTGGGTCCAACGTGTTGATCAACAAGATCCAACGGGGGAAAGGGAACCGCCACATGGGCGTACATGCCCGCAAGCAAGGCCGACTGGCCGCTGCCGTGTCGGCCGTCGCGCTGATCGTTTCCGGGGGCGCCGTCGCCCCCCTGCTCACCGCCGGGACGGCTCATGCCGCGCCGCTGCCGCCCTGGAACGAGCTCGTGAGTGTGGGAGGCGACGAGCACACGGCCCACGACACGGAGCTGGTCGAGCTCCCCGACGGTTCGGCGGTCGCCCTGTGGCGCGAGTACGCCACCGTGCAGGCGGCCGTACGCCCGGCCGACAGCGACCAGTGGGGCCGGCCCCACCAGCTGGGCACGGACACGAGCCCGCGCATCACGGTGCGCCTGGTCGCCGGTGCGGACGGCGTGACCACCGCCCTGTGGGCGGAGTCCGCCGAGGCCGCGCCGGGAGGACCGGCCCCGGCGACCCGCCTGATGACCGCCGCCCTCCGGACGGGCCTCTGGTCGCAGCCGAAGGAACTCCTCGGCATCGATGACGCGGCCCTCGTCGAAAACGCCCAGGTAGCCGCCGGACCGCAGGGAACGGCGACCGCCGTCTGGACCGCGCGCCCCCTGGGCTCCGACGACTCGGCCGTCTACGCCACCACCCGCGGCTCCGACGGCAACTGGTCCGAGCCGGTGCCGGTGGCCGCGGCCACCGCCGAGGGCGAGGCCGTGGACGGGGCGGACGTGGCCGTGGACACCCAGGGCACCGCGGTGATCGCTTACCGCCACAGCACCCCGCACGGCCTGGCCGGGGTCAAGACCGTCACCCGGGCGGGGCTCGACCCCGCCTGGGGCGCGCCCGTCCCGGTGGCCGCGCCGACGAACGGCGTCGAGGCACCGAACATCGGTGCGGGCCCGGACGGCTCGCTGGCGCTGACCTGGCCCGTGACGGACGTGGCGGACGAGGGCACCGAGCAGCTGTTCGCGTCCGTACGGAAGGCCGGCACGGCGGGCTGGAGCACGCCGGCGCCCGTGCCGATCGTCCGCAACGAGACGACGATCCCGGCACCGGAGCCGCTCATCGCCCCGGACGGTGATCTGACGCTGGTCTGGTGGGAGTGGCGCGACCGCGGGGACGACACCGGCGAGGACCTCGTCTCCGCAACCCTGGCCGCGGGCGGCACCTGGAACCGGCAGCAGATCAGCACCGACAAGGTGCGCCGCGAGCACGACGTGTCCATCGGCCCCGACGGCACGGTCCGCGTGCTGTGGACGGCCCAGAGGTCCGGGCAGGGGCGGACCTGGGAGGCGCTGGCCACGGCTGCCCGCACCCCCGACGACAACGCCTGGTCCGCGCCGGCCTGGATCCCGCACGACTGGGCCCAGGGCCCGGCCCTGTATCCGGGACAGGGCCCGGGACAGATCGCGGCCGGACCCGCCCGGTCGGCGGCGGTGCTGTGGAACGCGAGGAACGGCGAGGGCCCGCTGTCCGCCCGGACCGCCTTCCTCCAGCCGCTCGCCGTCACCTCGTCCACCGTGCCCAAGGCGGCCGCGCTGGCCGACACCACCGGCACGAGCGTGGTCTGGGCACCGGCCTGGCAGCTGAACCGGCAGGCGGGCTCCTGGCGGCTGACCCTGAGCGACCCGGCCGGGCGCGTCTTCAAGACCTTCACCGGCCGGTCCACGACCACGATCACACCGAAGTGGAACGGCCGCAGCGACAAGGACCCGAGCGCCCTCGCCCCGAACGGCCCGCTCAGGTGGACGCTCGAAGCCACCGCGGTCGGCGCCCCCGCCGAGGTCGAACTGGCCACGGGCAAAGTGGCGGTGACGGGAGGCGCGGCCGTACGCCGGGACTTCGGCTCCCGCGCCGGCACCCCCGACGGCACGGGCGACATCATGGCCGTGACCGGCACCACCCTGCGCACCGCCTTCGGCAGCACGGCGATCGGCAACTTCAGCGGCTCGGCCGCCAGTACGGGCTGGCCGGCCGGCTTCCGCCCGGTGCCGATGGGCGACATGAACGGCGACCGCTGCAACGACACCCTGGTGCGCCTGGCCACCGGCGAGATGCGCCGCTACACCCCCGCCTGCGGGACAGCGCTGAAGCCCACGAGCCCGTACAAGGTCCTGGGCAAGGGCTGGAACGTCTACGACGTCCTCACCAGCCCCGGCGACGTGAACAAGGACGGCCGCCCCGACCTGATCGCCCGCGAGCCCAGGACCGGCGGCCTGTACCTCTACACGACCACCAGCACCGGGATCCTGAGCGCGCGCATCGAGCTCAGCACGGCCTTCAAGAACTACAAGAAGATCGTCGGCGCCGGCGACCTCAACGGCGACGGCATCGGCGACCTGCTCCTGCACGACAGCGGGAACGAGCTGTGGCGCATCACCGGCACCGGCACCGGCAGGTTCACCGCCAAAACGCTTCTTGCCACCGACTTCAGCGCCTCCTACAACACCCTCGTCGGTGTCGGCGACTTCACCGGCGACGGCCGCGCCGACCTCATCGCCCGCGACACCAGCGGGAACATGTGGCGGTGGCACGGCACCGGCAAGGGCACGTTCACCGCCCGCACCAAGATCGCCACGGGCTGGCAGGTCTACACCGGCGGCCTCCACTGACCGGCGCCTCCTGACCCGGCGGGAGCGGTACTTCGGGGAACACCGCTCCCGGCGGGGCACCCCGCGCTCTGGTCAGCGTGCGCGCTCGTCGATGAGTGCGGCCAAGCCGGCCAGGATGCGTGCAGGCCGAACTCCCATGCCTGATCCCGCTCGTCCCGGGCGGCTGATGCGGGGCCCCGTGAGTGCGGGGAACCGCTCGCCTGTGCCTGCATCAGATCGGCAAGCGCGGTGCCGAGCTGTGCTTCGGGATCGCCTGCGGGGCCGCTGCGCGGGCTTGTTGGGTGATACCGCGTACGTGGCTCACCAGCAGCACGGCCGCGTCCATCCGCTCGGCGCCGCGTATCCAGACCGGCGGCAGCCCGCCGTGCTTCGTCGACAAGCGCGGCGGGACACTGCTCCGTCTGCCGGCCGAGTTCGCCGGCGGTGAGACGGAAGTGCTCCGCGGAGACCTGGTCCGAGTGCTGCACGAACTCACCCTCCCCTACACCGAGTACGTCTTCGGCGACTCGATCGCCGGCCTGACCGGGACCGCTTCCGGCGTGCGGGGCGACTTCCAACGCGGAGCCCCGCGCGAGCGACCTCGTCATCGGCGCGGACGGGCTGCACTCCGACGTCCGTCGCCTCGCCTTCGGCCCGGAAGAGGACTACGTGCCCCACCTCGGCTGCTACGCCGCCGCCTGGCAGCTGTCCAACGATCTGGGACTGGGGAAGGACTCGATCGGCTACAACGTCCCGGGGCGGTCCGCCTCCGTCGGTGCAGACCACCGGGATCCGGCGAAGGCAGGGGCGTTCTTCGTGTTCGCCGCGCCCGAGTTGCAAGGGACTGCCCAGGCCGGACGGCAGAGGCCGCCCGGCCTGGGCGGGCGGGTCAGTGTCCGGTGGACGACCAGTGGTTCTTGTCAGCGGATGCCGGCGAGAAGTGGATCACGCCGTAGGTGCGGCCCACCGCGATGAGCTTGGTGTTCAGGCCGTTGCGCGGGGTGGTGGCGATGGTCACCCGGGTTCCGGAGCGGTTGGTGACCACGATGCTGCGCGCCGACCAGGTGGTGCTCATGTCGATCGCCAGCCTCGGCGTGTGCAGCGTGTTCAGCGACGGTGCCACCTTGTTGCCCGGGTCGATGCCCAGAGCGTCGACGAGGCGCTGCGCGGCGGCCACCGAGGCGGCGGAGTCGAAGGCGCCGTTCGCCTTCGTGTGCTGCCAGCAGATACCGACCTGGGACTGGCCCCTCGCGGGTTTGAAGGCCGGCACCTTGTCGGCGGACACCTTCTTCTTCGCGATCAGCCAGGAGTAGTGCATCATGTACGCCCGCTCCGCCGGCCGGTACGTCGTGACCGGATTGACGGAGATCCCGCCGGCGCGCATGGCCAGGACGAACGAGGTGACCTTCTCGCGGAAGCCCGGTGCCAGGTCCTCCAGCCGCCTGCTGGAGGGGAACTGCCTCGCCCAGGCCGCCCCGCTCAGCGACTTGGTGCTGCAGGTACGGCGGAAGCCGAGGGTGTCCGAGCTGGGGTAGCAGGTGCCCGTCGGGACGGTGACCGACCAGGTGATGCCGTAGGTCTTCGGTGCGACGAAGGGGTTCGGCTTCTTGTACGTGTGGTCCACCGGCGCCAGGACGGTTCCGTCAGGGCCGCCGCTGAACTCGCGGGTGCTGGTGGTGCCGTCGCCCCAGGTGGTCTTCAGCGCGAAGGTGCACCTGCTGGTGTCGCCCCGGCTGACGAGCTGGAACGCCACCTTCGGGTCCGGGCTCACGCAGTTCGGGTACGACTTCTTGAAGCAGGACGCGTCGGCTGCCGGCAGACGGAGGTTGCCGCTGCCCAGAGCGACGGTGCCCGGCTCGGCGCCCGGACGCGCGTCGGCGGATGCGGTCCCGCCGGCGACGACGACGGCACCCGCCGCCACCGCCGCGGCCCACCGGCGCCACGGCGCGCGGCGCGAGGTCCGGTCCTCGCGACGCAGGGTTGATCGAACGATCAAAGGAATCTCCCCCTCTTCTTCGTACGTGCGCAGGCGCCCCAAGGGCTTCACCAACCCCCCAACGGCGGCGAAATCCGGCCAACCGGAGCCCGCAGGGAGCGTACTGGCGTCCCCCCGCCCGCGTCGCCGTAGGCGGGAGATCCGGCGTCCGTACGTGCGCCCCCGCCCGGCCGTGCGCCGCTGTCCCCGCCCACCGGGGTCCGGCGCACGCGCGGAACGGCTCCGACGACCCGGGGGCAGAAAGCGCTGCTGAGCGCGATGGCAGCCGATTGCCCCGACGCCCGGCCGCGCCCGCCGCCGGGCCCGGTGCCTCGGCCGTCTCGCCCATCGGCACGAGGCGGGCACGCACGACCGGGCGGGACGGACTACGGCAAAGCACGTACGGGGCATCGCGCTTCAGCCCCTCGGCCGCACCGTGCCCGTCCAGGCACGGCTGCCCGGATGCACCAGACCCCTCGCCCGGGCACCGGACTACGCCCGACCTGGTCCAGGCGGCTCGGGCCCGGCCGGCGTGCCTCGGGCGGCGCGACGGCCGTCACCGTGGCCGCGACGGTCCTGGCGGTGGCCGGGGCGCCGGCCCTGGTACCGCTGGCCCGCGCGCACGGGCGGTCCGCGGCCGTCGTCCCCGAACCGCCCCGGTGGACGATCAGGGCACGATGCCGCGTTGCGGTCACCCACTGCCTGGTTGGCCCGTTCGCCTGCGACGAATGGCGTAGGCCGAAAGCGGACCGTAACGTAACAAAAAGTGCGCGATCTGTAGCGCGCTGCGACCGACGCGTCCCTCGACACACCCGCGTCGGCGAACGGAGCATTTCATGAACGAGACCATCATGCCCGCGGACATACCGGCTGACGGACGCGGACGACCCCCCGTCCCGGCCGGCGACAAGACGAGTACCGACTCTCTCGACACCCTGCTGCGGACCGTGGCCACACAGCGTCCACTGGAGCAGGTCACCGCTCTCGTGGCCCTGCTGAACCAGGGCGACCAGCACCCCGACCTCGTGCACCAGGCACTGCGGACCGCCGCCGTGGACCGGCCGGTCCACGAGGTGGAGCAGTTGATCGAGCTCCTCAGGACGTCCCCCCGGAAGATGGGCGAGGACGAGATCGCACTGCTGGCGGCCGCGGCCGAGCGGCCCATCGAGGACATCGCCGTACTGGCCGGCATCCTCGCAGGGAAGGCACAGGAGCAGCCCGCCGCGATGGACGGCGCGCAGGACGAGGGGCCGCCGGAGCCACCCGAACCACCGGGACGCCCGCGCCCCCTCGGGATCGGCGGGCCGGGAAAGCCGCTCGAGTGTGACGACGACCTCGAGGCGCGTGCCCCGGCCGGACCGGCGCGGGAGCCGGGTACCGGATCGTCGCCGGCGACGGCACTCCGGCACGGCCTGCGCCTGCCCGTCGTCGCCCTGCTCCTGGTCGCCGCCGTGCTGCAACTGCCTGCGGACACGGCGGCGCTGACGGGAGTGACCGCCGCCGCGCCCGGTCACGTGCTCGCCGTCCTCACCGGCGTCCTGTGTCTGGGGCTGGGCCTGCTGCTGGCGGCCCGGGACACCGCGGCGGTGTGGCGGACGGCCGCGTGCGCAGCTCTCGCCGTCGTCGTCCTGCACGTCCTGGGATACGCGGCCCACGTCGACGCTCTCGCGCGCTGCCTCGGGCACTCCGTGCCCGCAGGGGCGGCGATCGTGACGCTGTGCGCCGCGGCCGCGGCGGTCCTCGCCGCACTGCCGCTGCGCACCGCGGCGAAGCGGCAGAGCGCCTCCGGCTGCTGAACGGCGAGCAGCCAGAGCGGAAAGCCCGGCCGGTGGCGGCATCTGCCCGCCACCGGCCGGGCCCTTGCGCCGCGCGCCCCCTCCCCCGGCCTCCTCGCGTCCCTGGCAGGCACAGCCCCACCCGCGGCGCAAACGCTCCCGAGAATCAGCCGAACGGGTCGGCAGCCGTGCACCGAGGGGGCGGGGATCGCTAGCCTAGGGCCCCGCATCTGCGCGCGGAGGCACGTATGGACGGGGCACGGGATCTGTCGCCCGACGACGCCGGAAGGGCCGGGGGTACGGAGGAGGACGGCGGTTCTCCCGGGGATTTCGGGGCCGCGCTGCGGCGCTCGAGAACGGCCGCCGGTCTGTCGCTGTCCGCTCTCGCACAACTCGTCCACTACAGCAAGGGCTACCTCAGCAAGATCGAGAACGGGACCAAGCCGCCCACGCCCGACCTGGCCCGCCGCTGCGACGACGCCCTGCGGGCAGGCGGTGCGCTCGCCGCGCTGGCCGGGGGCTTGCCCCAGCCGCGGCAGCCGGAGGCCGGGGCTCCCCCGTGCCCGTACCGGGGCCTCGCCGCCTTCGGCTCCGGGGACGCCGCATGGTTCTTCGGGCGCGAGCGGGCCACCTCCGCGCTGCTGGAGCGGCTCGCGGAACGGGCGGGCAGGGGTCCCCTGGCGGTGGTGGCACCCTCCGGCGCGGGCAAGTCGTCCCTGCTGCGGGCGGGCCTGACGGCGGCCCTGCGGCGCGGCGACACCGGGCCGCTCGGTCCGTGGAGCGGGCCGGTGGCGGTGTGCGCGCCGACCGCCTGGCCGCTGACCGAACTGCTGGGCGTCGTCGAGAAGGTGACCGGTCTTCAGTCGCTGCCGACACCTCAGGAGCTGGTCGGCGAGCCGGAGCTGCTGGCGTCCGCGCTGCGTTCCGCGCGGGATGCCGGCCGGCTGGTCCTGGTGGTCGACCAGTTCGAGGAGCTCTTCACGCTCTGCCGGGACGAAGCCGAGCGGCGCGCCTACCTCGCCGCCCTCACGGCGGTCGCCGGCGGCGGCGTGGACGCGCCCGCGCTGGTGGTGCTCGGACTGCGGGCGGACTTCAGCGGCCGCTGCCTGGCGTACCCCGAGCTGGCCGCCGTGTTCACCCACGGGCTGTTCGTCCTCACCCCCATGACGCCGGAGGAGCTGCGCGCGGCGGTGACGCGGCCCGCCGAACGCGCCGGACTGGTCCTGGAACCAGGGCTGGTGGAACTGCTCGCGCGGGACGCGGGCGCCGAGGGCGAGCCTGCGGACGGCAGGGGCGCGGACGGCGGGGCTGCAGACGGCAGGACTGCGGACGGCCACGCCTCCCTCGCCTCCGCGGGTCCGGTGGCGGCCTCCGCGGGGGCTCTGCCCCTGCTGTCACACGCACTGCTCGTCACCTGGGGCGCGCGGGCGGGCCGTACGCTCACCGTTGCCGCGTACGAGGCGACCGGCGGCCTCCGCGGTGCGGTGGCCCGGACCGCGGAGCAGGTCTTCACCGGACTCGACCGGGCCGGTCAGGACGCGGCCCGGCGCATGCTGTTGCGGCTGGTGCACCTCGGTGACGGGGACGTGGTGACGCGGCGCAGGACGGCACCGGACGAGCTGACGGCCGGCCTTCCGGACCCCCGGCGGGCGGCGGCCGCACTCGATGCCTTCGTACGGGCCAGGCTGGTCACGGCCGGGGAAACCGCGGTGCAGATCACCCACGAGGCACTGCTGCGGGCGTGGCCGCGGCTGCGGGAGTGGATCCACACCGACCGTGCGGGGCTCCTGCTGCGGCAGCAGCTCGCCGACGCGGCGGCCGCCTGGGTCCGCGAGGGCCGCGACGCCGGACTCCTCTACCGGAGCAGCCGGCTGGCCGCGGCCGAGGAGTGGGCGGAGCAGCAGGACGGGCGTGATCCGCTCGGTCCGCGGGAGGCGGAGTTCCTGGAGGCGAGCCGTGCCGAGGAGCACGGCAGGCGGCAGCGTGCGGTACGGCAGGCCAGGACGCGCCGGCGGCTGCTGGTGACGCTCGCCGTCCTGCTGGCCGTGGCGGTGGGCGCGAGCGGTGTGGCGTTCCACCAGCGCTCGCGGGCGGTCGAGGAGGGGCGCGTGGCACAGTCGCAGGCCTTGGCCGTGCGGTCCGGCGCGATGGCGGCGGGGCAGCCCGAGGCGTCGATGCTGCTCGCGGTGCAGGCGTACCGGACGGCTGCGACGACCGAGGCGCGCGGTGCGCTGCTGAGCACGCAGGCGCAGGCTTTCGCGGGCAGGCTGTCCGGGCACACGGGTGCGGTGAACGGCGTGGCGTTCGCCCCGGACGGCCGGCTGCTCGCCACGGCCAGCAGCGACGCCACCGTACGGCTGTGGGACGGGCCGGGGCACCGGTCGGCGGTGGCGGTGCTCACCGGCCACGGGGGTCCGGTGCTCGGTGTGGCGTTCGGGCGCGGCGGCCGGCTGCTGGCGTCGGCGAGCACGGACGGCACGGTCAGATTGTGGCGCCTGCCGGAACGCCAGCTGGTGGGCACGCTGTACGGGCACAGCGGCGGGGTGCGTTCCGTGGCCTTCTCCCCCGACGGCCGGTCCGTGGTGTCGGGCGGCATGGACGGGACGGTGCGGCTGTGGGCGGTGGCGGCCCGGCGGCTGACGGCCACGCTGCGGGGGCACACCGACGCCGTGCACGGGGTGGCGTTCGCCCCGGACGGCCGTACGGTCGTCTCGGGTGCGGCGGACCGGACCGTCAGGCTCTGGGAGGCCGGCCGCGGGGTCGGCGCCGACTCCGGCTCCGGCTCCGGCTCCGGCTCCGGCGCGCGGCTCTCGGCGACCCTCGAAGGGCACGGGGACGGCGTCCTGGGGGTGGCGTTCGCACCCGACGGGCGCAGTGTCGCGTCGGGCGGCGCCGACCGGACGGTCCGGATCTGGCAGGCCTCCCCCGGCGGCGTTCGGGCGCATCCGGTCGTGCTCCGGGGGCACAGCGACGACGTCAACTCCGTCGCCTACACCCGGGACGGCACCGCGGTCGTGAGCACCAGCGGGGACGGGACGGCGAAGCTGTGGGACACGGTGAGCCACCGGGTCACCGAGACCCTCGCGGGTCACACCGACTACGTGCTCTCCGTGGCGGTCGGGCCGGACGACGTCCTGGCCACGGGGAGTTTCGACCAGTCGGCCGTGCTGTGGGACCCGGGCCGCAGCTCACTGGTCACGCGGCCGTTCGCAGAGGTGTGGCAGTCGGCGTTCGCTCCCGGCGCGCGGCTGCTGGCGTCGGCCGGCGCCGACCGTACGGTACGGCTGTGGGACCCGGGCAAACACCGGCACACCGGCTCCCTGACGGGGCACCAGGGCTCGGTGTTCTCGGTGGCGTTCTCGCCCGACGGACGGACCCTGGCATCGGCGAGCGCGGACCGGTCCGTGAAGCTGTGGGACGTCTCGCGGCGCAGGCTCCTCGCCACCCTCGTCGGCCACGGCGGGTCGGTGTTCTCGGTGGCGTTCTCGCCCGACGGGCAGACCCTGGCATCGGCGAGCGCGGACCGGACGGTCAAGCTGTGGAGCGTCGGCCGGCGGAGCCTGCTCACCTCGCTCACGGCGCACCAGGACTTCGTGAACGGGGTGGTGTTCAGTCCGGACGGGGGGTTGCTGGCGTCCGGCAGCGACGATCTGACGGTCCGGCTGTGGGACGTCCGGGCGCGTTCCGTGCGCAGTGTGCTGCACGGGCACGTGGGTGCGGTACGGAGCGTGTCGTTCAGCCCGGACGGGAAGCGCCTGGCCAGCAGTGGCAATGACGGCACGGTCCGGGTGTGGGACGTGGCTTCGGGGCGTTCCGGCGCGAGCCTGACGGGTCATACGGGGGCGGTGCGTGCGGTGGTGTTCGGACCGGACGGCCGGACGCTGGCGACGGGCGGGATCGACGGGACGGTCCGTCTGTGGGACGCCGTGCGGCACCGGCCGACCGCCGCGCTGAGCGGCCACGTCGGGGCCGTGTGGGGGGTGGTCTTCGAGCCGGTCGGGGGGCGGGTGGTGAGCAGCGGTACGGACGGCAGGATCCGCCTGTGGTCGCTTGCGCCGGGCCGGCGTACCGCCGGGATCTGCGCGCTGGTCGGCGACGTGGGGCCGGTGCTGTGGCAGCGTCTGCTGCCCGGGCAGCCGTACCGGCCGCAGTGCCGTACCGCGGGCGGTCCCCGGTCGTGAGGGCGTTCTCCACGACTCCGGTGTGTGCTTCACAGTCGTGAGGATGTGAAGCACCGCGGCGGGCGGCGCGCCCCTGCGCCCATCCCCGCCGAGCTGCGGTGACGGCCTTTCAAGAGTGCTGCGGGGCGGGGTTTCCCAGGGGGTTTCCCGTTTCCCGTCGCGATGGGCGACGCGTGTCCCCTCGACTTCCCGGGGCGCCGCGGACGAATCTCGAAGGGCCGGACCAGCCGGTGAACGACCGGTGGTGTCGACCGACACGGGGAGCGGGGAACGGGGATGTACCAGGTGCTGGAGAGGCTGCGGCGGCCGGGGAGAACGGCAACGGGGGGCGGCCGCCGCCGGTGGCGGGTGACCGCCGCGATCGGGGCGGTGGCGGTGGCCGGGTGGGGGAACGTTCTCGCGTCCCCGGCGACCGCGGCCGTCTCGCCTCCGCTCACCGCGGCGGTGCTCGCCGCCGCGCCGGAAGCGGCGGACTCGGGGGCGTGCGGAGTGCTGGCGCCCGGTGCGTCGGCCGCGGCGGAGGCCGCGGTACGGGCGGCCTGCGAGCAGGTCGGCGTCTGGTACACCTGGGGCGGCGGTCACGGGCCGCAGCCGGGACCGACGTACGGCCAGGTCGATCCGAGCGACCCGGCCAGCGAGCACGACCCCGAGCGGCTCGGGTTCGACTGCTCGGGCCTGGTGCGGTACGCGTACGCCCGGGCCGTCGGCGGGGACCCGCTGCCGGGCAACGCCTACCACCAGTTCAACTCCCCGCGGGTCACGGCTCGGTTCGCGGCCTCGCAGGGTACGGCTCCGCTGCTGCCCGGCGATCTGCTGGCCTGGGGGTCGGGGGGCTCCGTCCACCACATCGCCGTGTACCTCGGGGCGGGCAAGATGGTCGAGGCCCGCCAGTCCGGCACCCGCATCATGGTCAGTGACGTACGCCTGGGCGGGGATTACGCCGGTGCGGTCCGCATCGGCGGCGCGGCGACGCAGCCGGGCACGTTCAGCACCTGGGGCACGGACGTGTGGACCCACACGGAGCCGTCGACGGGCAGCCCGCGGGTGCACAGGTTCGCCGGCCCGACCGTGGTGCGCATCCAGTGCCAGAAGCACGCGGAGACCGTGACGGCGGAGGGCTACACCAACGACGCCTGGTCCTACCTGCCCGAGTACGGCGCGTGGATCACCAACATCTACATCAAGGGACCCGCCTGGCTGGACGGCGTGCCCACCTGCCCCTGAGCGGGAGCCGCTGCGCCTCGTCCGCACCACACCACCGGTCACGTCCGACCGGTCGTCCACCATCCGGCCCGATCAGGGCCGCTTCCAAGGAGGAACCATGTCCGCACGCAAGTCGATCGCCCTGGGCTTCGCCACCGTTCTGACCGCAGGGCTCGCCGCCGTCACGGGGCCGGCCGCAGCGGTCCCGTCCACCGGAACGACCGCCGCCGCCGAATGCGGAGTCCGCTCCGACGGCAGGCTCTGGTGCGGCAACCGCTCCGGTGCCAAGGGCTACGCGCACCGCTCCTACAGCTCCGCGGTCCGGGGGCCGCTGAACACCGGCTTCAGCTGGTTCCAGTGCTGGGGGCGCGGCGACAGCCACTCCGGCGGCAACAACGTCTGGTACTGGACCCAGCTGGACAACGGCCAGTGGGGCAACGTCCCGGCCGTGGACGTCCACACGCCGGTCGACCCCGCACCGGGCCTGCGCGAGTGCTGACGCACGCACGCGCGCGCTGACCGCCGGGCCGCTCCCTCCTCCACGGGGAAGCGGCCCGGTCGCGCGGTCCCGGGCCCCGTGCGAGCGTAGTGACGGGACGGGAGGCTGGGAGCATGGGGCCAAAACGGCGAATATCCAGGCGCCGGGCGAGGGACCAGGCCGTCACGACGAGTGCGGCCGTCGTACTGTTCTCCGTACTCGCCTCCGGCTGCGGCAGCGGCGCGGATCCGGCCCGGTCCGCAGCGCGCTCCCCTACGCACGCCGCAAGCAGCCCCGCCACACCGGGCGCCCGCTCCACCACGCCCGCCGCCGGCTCCACCACCCCCGACGCCGCCGCGCCCACGCCGTCCGGCCCGGCCGCCTTGTCCGCCGCCCCGCTCACGGTCCCCGCGGTGCGCCGGCACACCCCGGCCCGCGGCCCGGGATGGCGCCCGGCGCCCGGGGCCCAGGTGGTGGTCGACGCAGGAAGTCCCGTGCTCGCCGACGAGGGAAAGCTGCTGGCCCGCGAGCTGAAGCTCGCTTACGGCGGCACCGGCGCACCCGGACCGGGCGATGTCCGGCTGGCCCTCGCCAAGGGCCGGGGCGACGGGCCGGAGTCGTACACCCTCACCGTCCGCGGCGGGCAGGTCGAGATCGCCGGGCCCGACGAGGCGGGCGTCTTCTACGGAACCCGCACCCTCAAGCAGACCGTGCGCACGGCGGGAACGATGCCCGAGGGCGTCGTCGCGGACCGGCCGGCCAAGCCGCAGCGCGGCCTCAACCTCGACATCGCGCGCAAGTTCTTCACCGCCGCGTGGATCGAGGCCCGGCTGCGCGAGATGGCCGACCTCAAGCTCAACGAGCTGGGCCTGCACTTCTCGGACGACCAGGCGTTCCGCATCGAATCCACGACGCACCCGGAGATCGTCTCCACCCCGCACCTCACCAAGGCGGAGGTCCGCAGGATCACCGCCCTGGCCGCTTCGCTGCACATCGACGTGGTCCCCGAGATCGACTCGCCGGGCCACCTGGGGGCGGTGCTGCGGGCCCACCCGGAGCTGCGGCTGCGCGACGTGAACGGCACGGTGGTGCCGGGTGCGGTGGACATCGCGAACCCGGCCTCCGGCGCCCTGATCGACGACCTGCTCCGGGAGTACATGGCGCTGTTCCCGGCGGGCGCGTGGCACCTGGGCGGCGACGAGTACCAGGCGCTGGTACGCCGCGATCCGGAGAGTTCCTTCCCGCAGCTCGCCAGTGCCGCCCGGGAGCGGTACGACGATCCCGCGGCCCGGGTCCAGGATCTGGCCACCGGCTGGCTCAACGACCGGGCGGACGTCGTGAGGCCGTCCGGCCGGGAGCTCAAGGCGTGGAACGACGGCTTCTACCGCGGCGGGGTGACCCGTGCCGCCCCGGACATCCAGGCCGAGTACTGGACCGGCAAGGAAATCGGCGCCCGGCCGCCGGAGGAGTACCTCGACGAAGGGCGCGAGGTCGTCAACCTCAACGACGAGTACCTGTACTACGTCCTGGGAGAGCCGAACCAGTTCACCTATCCGACCGGCCGCCGGATCTACGAGCAGTGGACGCCGCTGGTGCTGAGGGGCGACGAGGCGGTCCCGGCCCGTCACCAGGACAAGATCTTGGGCGCCCGGCTGGCCGTCTGGTGCGATCTTTCCCAGGCACAGACCCCGCAGCAGGTGGCCGACGGCATCCGGATGCCGCTGGCGGCCCTGGCCCAGAAGGTGTGGGACGAGCGGGCGCCGAAGCTCTCCTGGAGCGACTTCAGCGCCCTGGCGCGCCGCGCCGCGCCCGGCGCCGGGGCCTGACCGGGCGCCTGACCGGGCGCCTGACCGGGCGCCTGACCGGGCGCCTGACCGGGGCGTCAGCAGTGGACGAGGGCCACCACGCGGTTGTCGTGCGGACCGTGCCCGGGGAACGTCGCGTACGCCGACCCGGGCACGGTCCGGCAGTCCGTCCCGGTGCCGTCGCGGTAGAGCACCCGCAGGCCGTACGCCGCGCCGCAGCCGTTGCGGACCGACGTGTAGCGCCAGCTCTCGGACCACTCGATGCACGTCGGCGCCGTGCCGGAGGCAGGCGTACCGGCGGTCGTCCGGAAGGTGTCGTGCGCCGTGAACGAGGATCCCGAGCGCGCCACGAAGAGGCGGTTCGCGCCTGCTTCCCAGGTCAGCGTGCCGTCGGACTTCCTCACGACGTACTTGTACTCGACCGGGGTGTCGACGGCCACGGACGTCCCGGCGGACCAGGTCGGATAGCCGGCGGCGTCCAGCGGCACCGCACGCGCCGGATCCCACGAGCCGAGCGCCGGGACGCTTCCTACGACCAACACCCCGTCTCCCCACTGGGTGACCGCCCCGACATCGAAGCGGACCGGCACGTCCGGCACGTCCGGGAGTTCCGCAGCGAGCGCCGGTGAGCCTCCCGCGCAGAGCAGAACGGCCGGTGCAACCGCCGTGCCGACGACGCGCAGCCACCTCTGAGCACGCAAGAACCCCATGTACGACACCCCTTCACCCCACGGCCAACGCAAGCGACAACGGGAGCATAGCCAGGCCCTGCAAGAACTTGCAGAACTTTTCAGAAAGTTCTTGCCCGTCCCGGCGCTGATCCGACCGGAGGAACATGCTCGGCCCATCGGCCCAAAGGCGCTTCCCGGTTCACGCCCCCCGCCGCCGCCGGTGGTTGCGTGAACCCTCCCTCAGGATGCGCACGCACTGGCGGCTCGCCGACGAGCGGCAGTCGGCCGGAGGTGCACGGCACGCGCCGGAGGCGGACACCCCCTACGGACCGCGGTCCCCCCTCCCCGCCGGTGACGCCCCCGCAGCCGGCGGCGGAGCCGCCCGGCCCGGGGACGGCCGCCCGTGACCGCCGATCTCATCGCCGGCCTCGCCCCCGTCCATGCCGGCTCCGGTTGCGGCTCGTCACCACCCGGACCCTGACCGGACCGGGGACCACTGCCCGCTCAGTCGTGCCGGGCGAGCTTGGCCGCGGCCACGAGCAGGATCACGGCCAGGAGGGGGATGAGGACCAGATCCGGGAAGACGCCGAGGAGCAGCCCGCCCAGCACTGCGCCCGCGATCGAGCCTGCGGCCATGACCGCGGCGAAGCGGAGGTTCGAGCGGAGGACCGCGAAGCTTCCGTCGCGGCTGTAGCGCGCGAAGGCGACCAGCATGGTCGGCAGCGATACCAGCAGGGAGAGGCTTCCGGCGGTTTTGACGTCCTCCCCGAACAGCAGCACGATCGTGGGGATCAGCAGCTCACCGCCGGCCACGCCCATGATCGCCGCAACGACCCCGATGCCGAACCCGGCCACGACGCCGGCAGGCACCTGCGCCCACAGGGGCAGGTCGAGCGTGCCCAGGGGCGTGGTGTGCGTGACCACCAGGGCCGCCGCCATGAGCACCATCAGAGCGGCCAGCACCTTGTAGAGGGTGGCCGAGCGCATGCGTACCGCCCAGGAGGCCCCGGCCCAGGCACCCAGCAGGCTGCCGGCCAGCAGGTTGACGGCGACCGGCCATCGTCCGGCCACCTCCGCGGCCGGGACCGCTGCCATCCTGGCCGGCAGTGCGACCAGGACCACCACCAGGCTCATCGCCTTGTTCAGGATGACGGCGGAGAGCGCGGCGAACCCGAAGAGGCCGATCAGCAGCGGCAGCCGGAACTCCGCGCCGCCCAAGCCGATCATGCCGCCGAGAACGCCGATGGCCGCTCCCGCACCGAACACCACGGACGGCGAGTGGGTCGATCGGAGGGGAAGGAGGTCCTGGTCGGCGGTCACGACCGGCATCCTCGCCGATGGCTGCACCGGCCTGCTACGGCACGGCCCCGGCTTCGGGGGAAGGCACCGGGCCCCCGCGCACGTTTCGTCCGGTCCTCCGAACCGCCCCGCCTGCGCACCTATCCTTCCTGCATGACATGTCGAATCAGCGAGATCGTCATCGACGCAGAGGACCCTGGCCGGCTGGCCGCATTCTGGTGCGATGTCCTCGGTTACGCCGAGCTGGGCCGAGAAGACGACGGCAGCATCCAGATCGGCCCGCCCGGCGCCGGATTCGGCGGAGCGCAGCCCGCCCTCGTCTTCAACGCGGGCCGCGACCCCCGGGTGGGGAAGCTCCCGCTGCACATCGACGTCAACGCCACCGACCGCGACCAGGACGCCGAGCTGGACCGGCTGCTCGCACTGGGTGCCGTGCCCGTCGACGTCGGCCAGACCGGAGAGGAGAGCTGGCACGTCCTGGCCGACCCCGAGGGCAACGAATTCTGTCTCCTGCGCACTCGGCTGCAGCCCGTCTGACGTCCTGGCGGGGCCCGGTCAGCCGGCCGGGACCGTCCACTTCTGATGGGCGGCCCCGGTGCAGGTCCACAGTTGCAGCCGCGTCCCGTTGGCGGAGTTGCCGCCGGTGACGTCGAGGCACTTGTTCGCCTGCGGGTTCACGATGTCCCGGGCCCCGGACACCGCCCAGCGCTGGGCGCCGGTGCCGTTGCACTCGTAGAGCTGGACCGGGGTCCCGTCGGCAGTGCCGCCGCTCGCGACGTCGAGGCATTTGCCGAGCGCCCGCAGTGTCCCGTCGGAGGCGCGGGTCCACCGCTGGGCACCGGTGCCGTTGCAGTCGTAGAGCTGGACCGGGGTGCCGTTGGCCGGGTTCGCCCCGGCCACGTCGACGCACTTGCCCGCGAGCCCGCTGATCTGGCCGGACTGACCGCCGGGACCGCCGTCGTACGAGGTGACGCGGACGTGGTCGACGACCAGCTGCCGGGGGAAGACCGTGCTGCCGTCGGGGTCGCCCGGCCAGTAGCCGCCGACCGCGAGGTTGAGGATCAGGAAGAACGGCTTGTTGAAGGCCCAGCTGCGCCCGCCCAGATCGGCGGGGGTCCGCCGCTGGTAGACGACGCCGTCGACGGACCAGCTGACGGAGTCGGGACCCCAGTCGACGGCGAAGGTGTGGAAGGCGTCGGCGAAGGCCTGGCCGCCGGGGAGGGAGTACGCCGCCCCGATGCCGCCGGAGCCGGAGTAGCCCGGCCCGTGGAGGGTGCCGTGCACGGTCGACGGTTCGAAGCCGACGTTCTCCATCACGTCGATCTCGCCGGAGTCCGGCCAGCCGACCTGGCCGATGTCGTTGCCGAGCATCCAGAAGGCGGGCCACATGCCCTGACCCCGCGGCACCTTGAGCCTCGCCTCGACGTGTCCGTACGTCTGCGTGAAGCGGCCGGCGGTGTTCAGGCGGGCCGACGTGTACTCGCAGCGGCCGTACCAGCAGGTGTAGTCGGCCGGGTTCTCCCGGCGGGCGGTGATGACCAGGTGGCCCTGCCCGTCGAGGGCGGCATTGCGGTTGCCCGCCGTGTAGTACTGCCGCTCGTGGTTGTTGACGTTGTCACCGGTCTCGATCTGCCATTTTCCGGGGTCGACGGCAGCTCCGGCCGGGCCGTCGAAGTCGTCGGAGAAGGTCACGGCCGCCGCGCCCGCCGCAGGTCTGGGGGCGGGCTCGGCGGCGCCGGTGGCCGGGGCGGCCAGGCCGCCCCAGCAGACGAGTGCGAGGGCGAGGACGCATAAGTGCGCGCGCCGGCGCCGGGTGGGGTGCACGGTCATCACATCGATTCGGCTGTGGGGAGACATGCATTCAAAGGCATGGGCATGACAACCTGCCACCACGGAATGAACGCGGAAGCGGGCCGTCCGGGCCCCTTTGTTCACTACTTGATTGAAGGCGCACGGTACGGCCCCGTCAAGATGCCCGCACCCTCCGGCGTGCCCAGATCCCGCGCCGACGGGCTCGCCGGTGCCATGGGTGTGACCCACACTGGTACCGGCACCGCTCGCGCTTCGGCGGTGCCCTCCGGATCCCGGCGAGCGGGAGGCAGACCATGGTCATCACGCACCACATCACCGAGGGCACCCTGCACGTCACGCTTCCCCGGGAGCTGGACATCACCAACCGGGCCGCGGCCGCCCTCCAGATCGAGGCCCTCGTCCACGCACACCGCCCCCGGCAGGTCACGATCGAGCTGCCGACGCACGACCCCTCCCCCATGACCTTCAGCGCCCTGGCCCGCGCCCACCGCATGTGCCAGAGCCTCGGCATCCCCCTCACCACGACGGGGCCCGGCGGGCAACCACCGCTCGACCCCCTCGGCGACACCGCCCGCGCCGCCCCGCCACAGCAGCTGGAGCACGGCGCGCGACACGACCACTGACTTCCCACCGGGTCATCGAGGGCTTGCCGCGGGGCGGACGACGATCTCGTTGACGTCGACCTCCGGCGGCTGGGAGAGCGCGTAGGCGATGGCGTCCGCGATGGCGGAGGCGGGCAGCGCCACGGCCCGGGCCCTGGCCCTGCTCCGTCCCGGCGACGGGTGAGTCCGCGGCCGGTTCCGTACGCTGGCGTCATGCGCATGCGCCCCACACTGAGCTGGACGCCTCCCGAGGACCTGCGGCCCGGCACCACGGATCCGGAGCCGGTCGCGGATGCGCTGAGGACCGGTGGTGTGCTGGTGCTCAGCGGGGCGGGCATATCCACGGAGTCGGGCATCCCCGACTACCGGGGTGACGGCGGGAGCCTGAGTCGGCATACCCCGATGACGTACCAGGAGTTCACCGCCAGTGCTCAGGCCCGGCGGCGGTACTGGGCGCGCAGTCACCTCGGCTGGCGGACGTTCGGCCGAGCCCGGCCCAATGCCGGGCACCGGGCCGTGGCGGCGTTCGGGCGGCACGGTCTGCTGTCGGGTGTGATCACCCAGAACGTCGACGGCCTGCACCAGGCCGCCGGCAGCGACGGCGTGGTGGAACTCCACGGAAGCCTGGACCGGGTCGTGTGCCTGTCGTGCGGCGCCTTCAGCTCGCGCCGGGAACTCGCCCGGCGGCTGGAGGAGGCCAATGCGGGCTTCGAGCCGGTGGCCGCCGGACTGAACCCGGACGGTGACGCCGACCTCAACGACGAGCAGGTCGGGGACTTCTCCGTGGTTCCCTGCTCGGGGTGCGGCGGCATCCTCAAGCCGGACGTGGTGTTCTTCGGTGAGGCCGTTCCGCCGCGGCGGGTCGAGCAGTGCCGCGAACTGGTCGGCGGGGCGACCTCGCTGCTGGTCCTGGGCTCCTCGCTGACGGTGATGTCCGGGCTCCGGTTCGTACGCCAGGCTGCCCAGGCCGGGAAGCGCGTCCTGATCGTGAACCGGGACCCGACCCGGGGCGACCAGCACGCCGTCACCCGGGTCGCGCTCCCCCTCGGGACGACCCTCACCAGCGTGGCCGACCTCCTGGACATCCCGGTGGGCGGCCGGGTGGCGACCGAAGCTGGCAGCGACTGAGGCGGCCGCCTGAGCGGGCCCGCTCAGGCGGCCGTCGGGTCCGCGGGGATCTGGTGCACTTCGACCGGGTCGTTGCCGGGCTTCCCGCCCGGTCCGGGGCAGGCCGACGCCCGTGCGGCGATCTCGATGGCCCGGTCCTCGCTCTCGACGTCGACCACCCAGTACCCGGCCAGGATGTGTCCCGCCTGTCCCGGCCCGTCGGTCACCTGCGGCCGTCCGTCGCTTCCGGCCCGCACCGTCTTGACCAGGGAGGGACCGCCGAGGCCCTCCCCCTCGACCCATTCGCCTTTGGAAGTGAGGTCGTCGTTGAGGGCGCCCATGTGGGCGAACATGGCCTCCATGTCGTCCTTGGAGAACGACGACATGATGGCGTCCCACTCGGCGGCGGGGACGTTCATCTGGATCATGTACTTCATGTTCCTCACCCTTCCGGGGCGGCTGCTCGTCTGCTCGGGCTTACGAAGAGGTAGACAGCCGGGCGCCGCGGAACTCATCGCCGCCCCCAGCACCGTATCGCCGGGACCGGCGGAGGGGCGACCGGAGGGCGGGGCCCGACTCGCGCCGAGCCGCGTCAGGGGCCGTGGTGGGGGCCTGTGAGGAAGGCCGCGATGCGCAGTCCCCAGGTGCGCACGTCGGCGCGGGTACGGGAAAGGTGGAACTCGGCGTCGGGCAGGCAGTCGGCGAGGGCGGCGGCCGTCGACAGGGGGTGGCCGGGGTCGTCCGCCCAGGTCAGGATCAGGGCAGGGCACCGCAGCGCGGCGAGCGTGGCGGGTGGGGGCAGGTCGGAGCGGGCCAGGCCGCGCAGGACGGACGGCAGGATCGGCTCCGGCGGCGTGGGCGGGAACGCGGGGACGTCGGCGACGACGGCGGGACGGTGCGGGTCGCCGGGGTCGCCCCGGGCGGCGAGCCAGTCCCCCGCCCCTTCCCGTTCGATCGTGTCGGCGGCGGCCAGGTTGGCCCGGGCGTATGGCTCCCGGGTCGCCCAGGCGGTCGGCGGGAGCAGCAGGACCAGCCGGGAGAAGCGGTCCGGCGCCCGGACGGCGGCGTGGAGGCAGGTGCCGCAGCCCATCGACGCGCCGATCGCGTCGACGGCCTCCGCCGTGCCCAGGTGGTCGAGCAGGCTCAGCAGGTCGTCGGCGAGCGCGGCGTAGGTGTAGTCCTCATCGACGGGCCGGCCGGTGGAGCGGCCGTGTGCGCGTGCGTCGTAGCGGACCAGGCGCCGCCCCGCCCGGAGGACCGGTGCCCAGTCGAACAGGTCCATCCGCTGCTCGACGGCCTGGCTGACGAACCCGCCGTGTGCGTAGACCGCCAGGGGGCCCGTGCCGGCGTCGTCGTACACCAGCTCGGCCCCGCGGTGGCGGAACCGGCCCTCTGTGACCGGCCGCGTTCCCGGTGTCCTCACAGGGAAGCGCCTTCCCGCCCTCCCGGTCCCCATGCCCGGGCATGGGTGGGCACGGGGTCCGCGCTGCGTCGAGAGGTTCCCTCGTCGTTGTCGACGACCTTGACGCTGCCATTTCGTTCTTCGTCGAACTCGGCATGGAGCTGGAGGGCCGGATGCCCGTCGAGGGACGGTGGGTGGAGCGTGTCATCGGGCTCGACGACGTGCGTCAGGACATCGCGACGCTGCGGGCCCCGGACGGCCTCGTCCGGATCGGCGCCCCCGACGCCGGCCCCGGCCTCAGCGCGCCGAACTGCGCCGGGAGCGGGAGCGGGATATCAAGGAGCGTGACGGCGATCGCGAGGCCCGGCGGTCGCCACCCCTCGGCTGAGGAGCGTCTTGTGGAGTTCGAGGTCAACGGCGCCCGGCGCGCGGTGGACGTGGATGACGACCCGGCCGCCGTGGAGGTGGTGCGCGATCGGCTGGGGCTGACCGGCACCAAGCTGGTGTGCGCGGCCGGGGTGTGCGGGGCGTGCACGATCCAGGTCGACGGTGAGCCCCGGGTGTCCTGCCTGACGCCGGCGGTCCTACTGGCCGGTCGGCGCGTGACGACGGTGGAGGGCCTGTCCGGCCACCCGGTGACGCGTGCCTTCGCGGGCGAGGACGCCCTCCAGTGCGGCTACTGCACCCCGGGGTTCGTGGTCGGGGCGGCGGCGTTCTTCGAGCGGTGGCGGGCGGAGCACGGCCGGTCCCGGCCGGGGCGCGCGCAGATCGCGGACGCGCTGGCGGGCCACCTGTGCCGCTGCGGCGCGTACGCGGGGATCTACCGCGCGGTGGCTGCGGCGTGCGCCGGAGACCACGACACGGCGCCCGCCGCCGGGGAGGCGCCGCCGTTCCCGCGCGTGGAGGCCCCCGAGAAGATCGACGGATCGGCCCGGTACACCACGGACTGGCGCCCCGAGGGACTGCTCGAGGGGGTGATCATCCGCTCGCCGCACGCGCACGCGCACGTACGTTCCCTGGAAGCCGGGGACCACCCGCTGGTACCGCTGCTGCCTCCTGACGGCGTAGTGCGGTACGTCGGACAGCCGGTTGCCGCGGTCGCGGCGCCGGACCGCGCCTCCGCACGGGCGGCCGCGGCGCGCGTCACGGTGGACTACGACGTACGCCCGGCAGCCCTCGACCCGCGCCGGGCCCGGGACGGCGAAGGCCCGCTCGTGTACGAGGACAAGGCGGCGCGCAAAAGGGCACCGGGCTCCGGCGAGACCGCCCAGCTGCTGCCGGCCCGCTGGCGCGGCAACCTGCGGGGCCCGTCCGCCATGAACAAGCGCCCCGCCACGGCCGTACGCCGCATCACCGAGGCCCGCAGCCGGAACCCGGAGCGCGTGGTGGAGGGCGTGTTCACCACAGCGGCGCAGACCCACACCCCCCTCGAACCGCACGCCTGCCTGGCCCAGTGGATCGACGGCGCCCTCCACCTGGAGGTGTCCACGCAGTCGGTGAGGCACGTGGCCGAGCTCGCCGCCCAGCGCTTCGGGGTGCCCGTCGAACGGGTGGTGGCGAAAGCCGTCCACGTCGGAGGCGGTTTCGGCTGCAAGATGGGGCTGACCTCCGATGTGGTCGCCGCGGCGGAGCTGGCCCGGCTGCACGGCGCCCCGGTGCGGGTGGTGCTGGACAGGGACGAGGAGCTCATCGACGGCGGTTACCGGCCCGGCGCCCGGATCCGGCTGGCGATGGCCGCGGACGCGGCGGGCGATCTGAGTGCGCTGGCCATGGACGCGGACAACGACGGCGGCATCGCGGTCGGAGGCAGCGTGGCCGCCCTGGCCCGGTTCATGTACGGCAAGGCCCCCCGCCGGCTCCGCGACTTCGACGCGGTCACCCACCGGCCTCCGGGCGCGCCGTTCCGCGGCCCCGGCGGCCCCACGATGTGCTGGGCGCTGGAGCAGGCCGTCGACGAGATGGCCCACCGGCTCGGCGAGGACCCGATCGCCCTGCGCCGCCGCTGGGACGGCAACGCCAAACGGCACGCCCTGTACGACCGGGCCGCCGCGCTTCCGGTCTGGTCGGGCCCCCGCGGCGGCACCGGGCGCTTCCGCCGCGGCGTCGGCGTCGCGGCGGCCAACTGGCTGTACTTCCTCGATCCCGTCACCGAGGTCGAGCTCACCGTCGAGGACGGGGTCGTCGTCGCCCGCTGCGCCGTGCAGGACATGGGTACGGGCTCGCGGACCGTGCTGCGCCGGGCCGTTGCCGAGGGGCTCGGCGTGCCGGAGGACAGGGTGCGCGCCGACGTCGGCCGCAGCGACGCCGTCCACGGCCCCACCTCCGGCGGCAGCCGCACCACGCCCTCCCTCGTGCCCGCCGCCGCGGACGCCGCCGCACGGCTGCGCGACGCGCTCGGCGGCGGTGACGTGACGGCCCGGCTGGACTCGGCGCACGGCGTACGGGTGACCGGCCGGCGCCCCCGCGACCGCCGGGGCTTCGTCACTCCCTTCACCATGGGCGGTGTGGTGATCGGCCGCGGCTTCACCGGATCGGTGCAGGTCGCCGAGGTCGAGGTGGACACGCGGCTCGGCCGGATCCGCCCGCTGCGCGTGTGGAGCGGCATCTCCGCGGGCCGAATCCACGAGGACCGGCTGGCCCGGAGCCAGTGCGAGGGGGCCGTCATCCAGGGCATCGGTTACGCCCTGTACGAGGAGCGGTGCACCGACCCGGTCACCGGTCGGGTGCTGACCGAGAACCTGGAGGACTACCGCATCCCCGGGATCGGCGACGTCCCCGAGATCACCGTCCACTTCCACCAGGAGGGCTTCGAGCACGTCCCCGGCGGCGGGGTCGGTCTCGGCGAGATCGCCACCCTGCCCACCGCGGCGTGCCTGGCCAACGCGGTCCACGACGCGACCGGCTGGCGACCGTACGACATGCCCATCCGCCCCGACCGGCTCCTGAAAGGACTGGGTACGTGAGCACCGAGCCCGCTCTGGCCGACCTCTCGGCCGCCGTCCTGAACCGCGGCGGGGAGCTGCGCGCCGGTGGCACCGACACCACCGCCCGGCAGCGAAGCGGCATCTCCCCCGGGCCGTTCACCGACCTCGGCGGCGCCGGCCACCTGCGCGGCACCGCGCCGCTGCCCGGCGGCGGGCTGCGGATCGGCGCCCTGACCACGCTCGCCGCGCTCGCCACCGATCCGCAGGTGCGCGCCGGCTGGCCGGCCCTCGCGGTGTCGGCCGGGACGGCGGCCACTCCGCAGATCCGCGCCGCCGGCACCCTGGGCGGCAACCTGCTGCAGCGCAACCGCTGTTGGTACTACCGCAGTCCGCACGTCGGCTGCTTCCAGAAGGGCGGCAGCGGGTGCCCCGCGCTCGAGGGCGACCACCGGTTCGGCGTGGTCAGCGGGGACGGCCCCTGCGTCGCGCCGCACCCGTCCACCCTCGCGATGGCCTTGCTCACGTACGATGCCGAGGCCGAGATCCACGGCGAATCCCCGCGCGGCATCGCCGACTTGTACGGCGACGGCGACCGGCTCTTCCACGCCGACCACCTCCTGCCGCCGGAGCGCATCCTCACCGCGGTCCGGCTTCCCGCTCCGCTGCCGGGCGAACGCGCCGCCTGTCACCGGGCCATCAGCCGGTCCCACGCCGAGTGGCCCCTGGTCGAGGCCACCGCGCGGCTCGCGGTCGACGGCACCACCGTGACGTACGCCGCGGTCGCGGCGGGCGGGGTGGCGCGCGTCCCGCTGCGGCTGACGGAGGTGGAAGACGCGCTGATCGGCCGCGAAGCCACCCCCGGGGTCCTCGCCGAAGCGGCCGCAACGGTACTCGCCCGCTGCCGGCCGCTGCCGCAGACCGGCTACAAGGCCACGCTGTTCCGCGACACCGTGCTGGAAGCCCTGGAACAGGCTGCCGGCCGGTCCTGACGGGCGTGCAGGTGCACCACGGGTGCGGCGAACGGTCGTCCGCCCATGGCCGCCGGCGCCTCAGACCCCCGTGGCGGCCGCTGCCGCCCGTCCGGCCTGCCGGCCGGAGAAGATGCAGCCGCCGAGGAACGTGCCCTCCAGGGACCGGTAGCCGTGCACCCCGCCGCCGCCGAAACCGGCGACCTCCCCCGCCGCGTACAGGCCGGGCACGGGGTTTCCGGCGGCGTCGAGTACCCGGCCCGAGAGGTCGGTCTGAAGGCCGCCGAGGGTCTTGCGGGTGAGTATGTTGAGGCGTACGGCGATCAGCGGGCCGGCCGACGGGTCCAGGATCCGGTGGGCCGAAGCCGTGCGGCTGATGGCGTCCCCGGCGTAGGCGAGGGCGTTGCGGATGCCCATGACCTGGACGTCCTTGGCGTAGGGGTTCTCGATCTCCCGGTCCCGCGCCTCGATCTGCCGCTTGAGGCCGGCGAGGTCGATCAGGTCGTCGCCGGTGAGTCTGTTCATTCCGGCGACGAGGTCGGGCAGGTTCGTGGCGACCACGAAGTCGGCCCCGTTCTTCTTGAACTTCTCGATCGGCTCCGGGCTCTGCCAGATCCGCGACAGCAGTTTCCAGACGTCCTTGTTGGTGAGGTCGGGGTTCTGCTCGGAGCCCGAGAGGGCGAATTCCTTCGCAAGGATCTTCTGCGTGGTCACGAACCACGAGTAGTCGTAGCCGGTGTCCCTGATCGACTTCAGCGTGTGCAGGGTGTCGTAGCCCGGTATGTCCGGGGTGCCGAAGCGCCTGCCCTTCGCGTCGAACCACATCGACGACGGGCCCGGCAGGATGCGGATGCCGTGACCGGGCCAGATCGGGGCGTAGTTGCGCAGCCCCTCGGTGTAGTGCCACATGCGGTCGGGGTTGACGATGCGTCCGCCCGCCTGCTCGGTGATGGCGAGCATCCGGCCGTCCACGTGCGCGGGCACGCCCGTGACCATCGCGGTGGGCGGAGTGCCCAGCCTCGTCGGCCAGTTCCGGCGGACGAGCTCGTGGTTGGCGCCGATGCCCCCGGAGGTGACCACGACCACGGGGGCGCGCAGCTCGAACTCGCCCACGACGGTACGGGAGCTGGGCGTGCCGCGTGGCGCGCCGCTCGGTTCCAGGAGCGCCCCGCGCACCCCGGTGACGGCTCCGGCCGTCGTGACCAGCTCGTCCACCCGGTGGCGGAACTTGAAGGTGACCTTCTTGTTCCCGACGGCGGCCCGTACCTTCTTCTCGAACGGCTCGACGACCGCCGGGCCCGTCCCCCAGGTGACGTGGAACCGCGGCACCGAGTTGCCGTGGCCGTCTGCGAGTCCGCCGCCGCGCTCGGCCCAGCCCACGATCGGGAACCACTGCACGCCCAGCCCGGACAGCCAGGACCGTTTCTCCCCGGAGGCGAAGTCGACGTACGCCTCGGCCCACTTGTACGCCCAGTGGTCCGGTCCGGCCGGGTCGTCGACGCCTCGGTCGAAGCCCGCCGTGCCGAGCCAGTCCTGCCAGGCGAGTTCACGCGAGTCCTTGATGCCCATGAGGCGCTGCTCGTGGGAGTCCGCGAAGAAGAGACCACCGAAGGACCAGAACGCCTGCCCGCCGATGCTCGCCTCCGGTTCCTGGTCCAGGAGCAGCACCTTGCGCCCTGCGGCCGCGAGTTCGGCGGTGGCGACCAGGCCGGCCAAGCCGTGTCCGACGACGATGGCGTCCGCGTGGTACGACTCTGCGGCGAAGGCGGGGAAGGCATGGGCGGCGAGCGCGGCCCCGGCGAGCACCCCGCCGGTGACGGTGAGGGCCCGGCGGCGCGTCACGCCGGGCGGCTCCCCGGGATTGTCCTCGCGCCGTGCTGCGGACGTGTCTCCGGCGTTCACCATGGCTGCCTTTCATCCCGGGGCGAGGGTGGGGCGTGGGAACGGCAAGGACCGGACGGCAGAGCCCTACCGACCGGTATTACCGACGGTAGCCCACGGGCATCCGGGCGTGCCAGACCCCTGCGACACCGGCTGCGGCGGGCAGGGCACGTCGTCTTCCCCTGCGTTCCTGCCGTGCCTACGGGTGACGGCGGAGGGCCGACCGCGGTTCGCCCGACAGGAGCTCCCGGAACACTCGCGCGGACCGCGGGTTCCGGCTGCACTGCCACACGCCGTGCGGGCAGTAGTCGGTGATGCTGTGGTAGAGCGGCCTGTGCTCGGCGATCCACTCCAGCATGCGCCCCATGTACTCGGGGTTGTCCCCGTGCCGGAACAGCCCCCACTCCGGGTACGAGATCGGCTTGCCGTGCGCCTTGGCGAAGTCGACGTGGAACCGGAGGCCGTACGGCTGGCTCACCTGCTCGTCGAAGGTCCGGCCGGGCGCCTGGTCGTACGAGTCCATCCCGATGATGTCGACCACGTCGTCGCCGGGGTAGCACCTGGTCCAGGCGATCGCGTCACTGCCGCGGTTGGGGGCGAAGTCGAAGCGGAACCGCTCGCCCTCCACGGAGCGCATGGCAGCCACGATCCGCCGCCAGTACCTCTTCCAGTTCTCGGGGTCGGGCCGGCACCGGTGGGTGTAGTTGAAGCCGTTCATCTCCCAGCCGAGCACGATCACCGTGTCCGGCACCCCGAGGCCGACCAGCCGCTCCGCCAGCCGCTGGAAGTGGTGGTCGTACTCGCCCCGCGCGCCGGAGCGGAGGAGCTCGGCGACCCGGCCGTCGGGGACGCCGGCCTCGTTGCGCTCCAGCATGGGCACGTTCAGGACGAACAGCCGATCGGCCCTCTCGTTGCGCCACCGTGCCCAGCTGTGCAGGGAATCGGGCCCCTCGATGTTCGCCCAGGTGTCGCCGGGCAGGTAGGTGTGTCCGGCGCGCAGCTCGGCGCCCCCGAGCCAGCGCGAGAGTCCCTGCATCCTGTCGACGCCGGGTGAGCCGTAGTGGAGATAGGCACCCACGGCGATTTCCCCGGTACGGGCGTCTCTGCCGGAGGCGTCTTGCGGCGGCGGGGCGGGGGTGCCCGCTGTGGCGAGCAGGGCGGTGGCGGCGACCGTACTGATGCAGGCGCCCGCCAGCCAGCGGCGTCGATGGGACATGAGTCTCCCCACGCTTCGCGAACGGATGTGTCTGGCTGCGACGTTAGGCATCTCATCCGCCTCATGGCCTGCCCGGTGCCCCGATGCTGGGCCATTCGAGGCAGCCGCCGCCCGAGCTTGGCCCGCCCGGGTGAAGGACACGGGGGAAGGCGGCCCGGCGGACTGCCCCCAGAGGTGGGCGCCGGGCCTCACCCGCACACACCACATCGGCACGGGCTACCCCGACCCTATCCCCGCCCCCACCACGCGCCACTCGCCACGGAGCGGCTGCGGCCGTCCTCGGCGCGTGCGCGACCCCGTCCTCAGTGCGGCGCCACCAGCTTGATGCCGACACCGCGCACGGTGCGCAGGTAGCGGGGCGCGGACGCCCGCTCGCCGAGCTTGCGGCGCAGCGCGGACACGTGCACATCGATGGTCTGGTCCTCGATGTACGCCTCGCGCCACACGTCGGTGAGCAGGCGGCGCCGGGAGACCACGGCCCCGGCGTGCCGGGCCAGGAAGGCAAGGAGGTCGAACTCCCGCCGGGTGAGGACCAGCTCGCGCCCTGCCAGGTGGGCCGAGCGGGCCACCGGGTCCACGGCCAGTTCGCCGACGGTCACCGGGCTCATCGGGTCGGCTGCCGGGGGCTGTCCGGCGGCCGGGCCGGGGGCCGCGGTGCGCCGCAGGACCGCCGAGAGCCGGGCGACGAGCTGGGCCCCGGAGAACGGCTTGACCAGGTAGTCGTCGGCTCCTGCGTTCAGCAGCTTGACGATCTCGTTCTCGTCGTCGCGGGCGGTGGCCACCACGACGGGTACGTTCGATATGCCCCGGATCATGCGCAGGGCGTCCCCGCCGTCCAGGTCGGGCAGGCCGAGGTCGAGTACCACCGCGTCCAGCGCACCCTGGGTGACCTCCCGGAGCGCCCCGAAGCCGTCGCCCGTACTGCGCACCGTGTGGCCGTGCTCCGAGAGGATTTCCATCAGGGAGGCACGGATGCTGGGGTCGTCTTCGACCACGAGTACGCACGGCATGGCGGACACCCTACAGCGGCCTTTTCCGAGGTCCCGGCCGGGCCGGAGGACGGCCCTCCGCACCGCGTGGACTCAGGCGGGTGTGCCGAAGTTCTGGGTCCACCAGGGGCCGCCGTCGGTGTTGACGCCGACTCCGATCTCGGTGAAGCCGCAGTTGAGGATGTTCGCCCGGTGGCCGGAGCTGTTCATCCAGGCGTCGACCACGGCGGACGCGTCGGCCTGTCCCTTGGCTATGTTCTCGCCGGACCGGGACCAGTCGTACCCGGCCGCCTCGATGCGGTCCTGCGGCCGGGAGCCGTCCGTGCCGGTGTGGGAGAAGTTGCCGGTGGCGGCCATGGTGTCGCTGTAGTCCTGGGCGGCCCGGGCCAGGTCCGCGTCCACCGTCAGGGCGTTGCACCCTGCCTTCGCGCGCTCGATGTTCACCAGGCGTACGACCTCCTGGGCCTGGCTGCCTCCCACGGGCTGCGCGCCGGTGCCGGGCTTGGTGGCCGACGGCTTTCGAGCGGAGGTCTTGCCCGGGCCGGGTGCCGGCTGCCGGGCCGTGCGGGACGGGCCGGCCTTCGGGGCGTTCGTGGTGGACGGGGACGCCGTGGCCGGCGGTGCGGTGGTGACGGGGGTCGTCGGGCGGGACGGCGCGGGCGGGGTGGCCGATGCCGGTGCGGGAGCCGAGGAGGACGAGGGGGAAGCGGCGTCGGCGGTGCTCGGCGTCCCGGTGTCGAGGGCGATGGAGCCGGCCTTGTCGGCCGGGGATCCGATCAGCCCGGCCCCGGCCGTGCAGGCCGCCGCGACGACCAGGGCTCCCACACCAGCCACGGCTGCCCTGACGCGCAGGGTCCGGGGGGCACGGTGTCCGCGTCGTCTGCGGGCGGCACGGGGACGACTCATCTCGGGGACCTCCGGGGGTGCGGGCCGGGCGCGGGCGGACCGCGCCCCGGGCAGGAGGGCAGCGGAGTGCGGTCCGCGGCCTGTCGTGACCGGATCGTAGGCGGGCTCGGACGGCCGGAACCCCGTCCACGGCTTCCCCTCAGGAGGACCTAAGCATCCCTTCAGGTTTGCTCACCCGCCGTTCGGGGCCACCGCACGCACGGGTACGGCTACGGGTACGGGTACGGGTACGGGTACGGGCCGTACCGGATGCGGCGGGGCGGGGGCAGCGCGAGCGGCCCGGCGGAGGTCGGCCACACTGATGCGGTGCCCCGCCTCCCGCGCTACCTCCTCATATGGCTGTCGTGCACCGCAGCCAGCGTCACCGCAGTCATGCTCACGGTGCACTTCGTCATCGGCTTGACCCGGCCGACCCCGCCCGCCGCGCGGTCGGTCCAGGCGGTATACCCCTCACCGTCCGTCCTCGTGGGCGCACCGGCCTCGTCCGCCGCCCCCACCCCGCCCCCGCCGTCGACCGCCCCCGCCCGGCCGTCCGTACAGGCGCCCCCCGCCCCGCGCACGCCCTCGCCCTCGCCCTCGCCCTCGCCGAGCCGGGTACCCGCCGCTCCCACGCCCCGTCCGTCGCCGAAGTGCAGCGGCGGGCCGGGACTGCACACGGTCCCGTCCGAGGGCGGGAAGGTCACCGTGCAGTACGGGCGGACCAGCGTGTGCTTCGTCTCCGCCGTGCCCGCCCCGGGATTCCGGACGACCACTCAGCAGGCCGCTCCGGACACCCTGGTGGTCGTCTTCACCAGCGACGACCACCGGTCGCAGATCACGGCGACCGTCACGCCGACCGCGAAGGCCAGTGTGCGCGAAACCCGGCTGTGAGCGGGTGCGGACCACCGGCACCCCACACCGCACGACCTGGTCCGCGGCCCCGGTGCGCCCAACCTGAGCAGTTCCTTAAGCATTCCTGATGAGAGGCGTCAGGACGGTTCCGGGCGCCCCGTCCGCCCCTATGCTCACGGCGGTCAGAACGATCTCTCCACCTCGGCGGACCTGCCGCCGGGCGGCGTTCTGGCCCCGCTCCGGCACCGGTCGTCTCAAGGCCCCGGAGATCCCACCGACACAAGGGGTTGATTCGCCATGTCCGCACACCGGCGTCCACGCACCTCCCGCATACAGGGGTTCGTCCGCTTCTCCGCCGTCTCCCTCACGGTCGCGACCGCGGCCGTGGCCACCGCGTACGCCGTCGGCGGCGAGAAGAGCGGGGACGCGCAGAGCGCCTCGGTGGCCATGGCCCCGGAGGCTCCCGCCGCGCAGGGCCCGGCCGGTGCCGAGCCCACGGCCGCCTCGGCCGCCGCCGCGTCCGCCGCGTCCGCCTCTGCATCTCCCTCCGCCTCCGCCTCCGCTCCGGCCGCCCCGGTGGCCCGCCCTGCCGCGCCCGCTTCCTCCTCGCCCGCCGAGCGCACCGAGAGACCCACCCGGGCGCCGCGCCCGGCGAAGCCCGCCAAGCCCGCCGCCTCCCCCACGAAGGACGGTTCGGGATCCGGCTCTTCGGGCTTCACCACCGGGTACCCCGCCGGCGCCGACGCCCGCCAGGCCGTCAAGGCGGCGGTCGCCGCGGCCAAGGCCGACGGGAAGAAGGTGCTGATCGACTTCGGCGCCAACTGGTGCGGCAACTGCAAGGCCGCGGACAAGGTGTTCGCCACGGGCACCGTGGGCGCGCTGCTCGACGCCTCCTACCGTGTCGTCAAGGTGGACATCGGCAGCCAGAACTCCGACAACTTCGACCTGCTGCGCAGCTACTGCTCCGGCAACGGGGCGTACAAGATGCCGGTCCTGGTCGTCCTGGACGGCAACGGCAACGTCGTCACCGAGACCCACTCGACCGGCAACCCGGACCTCACCGCCGACGGCCTGAGTGCGTTCCTGCGGCAGTGGGTCTGATGGCGGCGCACCACCGGGGCCGCCGGGGCCGCCGGGGACCTGCGGCAGCGGCCCTGCTCCTGCTCGCCTTCGCGGCCGCCGGCTGCGGCGGCGCCACCGCGGCCGGGGCCGACGGCTCCGGCGCCGGTACGGCCACGGGCCCGGGCCCGGCGGCGGCCGGATCCGGTACGGCCGCGACAGCCGCGATCATCCCCGCCCCCGAGCGCCGGCCCGCGCCCGACACCGCCGGCACGGACCTCGCCGGCCGGGACCTCGGGCTGCGCTCGTACCGCGGCGAGGTCGTCGTGCTCAACGTGTGGGGCTCCTGGTGCGCCCCCTGCCGGGCGGAGGCCTCCGAGCTGGAGGAGCTGCGCAGCGCCCTGGAGCCGCGCGGCGTGCAGCTGCTGGGCATCAACGTCCGCGACCGCTCGACCGGGCCCGCCCGGCAGTTCGAGAAGACCTACGGCCTGCACTACCCGAGCATCCACGATCCCGACGGGAAGCTCCTCCTGGCCTACCCGCCGGGGCTGCTCAACCCGCAGGCCGTCCCCTCCACCCTGGTCGTCGACCGGCAGGGCCGGATCGCGGCCGCCGTCTCCGGGCCGGTCACCCGCGCACAGCTGGAGCCGCTGGTGTCCCGTGTCGCCGAGGAGCGGCCGTGACCGGACCCGTGACCGCCCACCACGCGTGGGCGGAACTCGCGGCGGGCCTGGACTCCGGCGCCGTGTCGGGCACCCTGCTGCTGGCCGTTCCGGTGGCCGTGGCGGCCGGCCTGGTGTCCTTCCTCTCGCCGTGCGTCCTGCCGCTGGTGCCCGGCTACCTCAGCTACGTCACCAGTCTGTCGGTGGCCGATCTCGCCGAGGCGGACGGCGGCAGGCGCGGCCGGATGGCTGCCGGAGCCGCCCTGTTCGTGCTCGGATTCAGCGCCGTCCTGGTGTCCGGCGGAGCGCTGTTCGGCTACGTCGGACGGAACCTGATCGCCTACCAGGACGCCGTCTCGCTGGTCCTCGGTCTGTTCACCATCGCCATGGGCCTGGCCTTCGCGGGATGGCTGCCCGGGTTCACCCAGCGGGAGCTGCGCAGCCGTCACCGGCCCGCCCTCGGGCTGGCCGGCGCCCCCCTGCTGGGCGTCGTGTTCGGGGTGGGCTGGACCCCGTGCATCGGGCCGACCCTGGCGGCCGTACAAGCGCTGGCATGGAACGAGGCGAGCGCGGGGCGGGGCGCGCTGCTGATGGTCTGCTACTGCCTCGGGCTCGGGGCGCCGTTCCTGCTCACGGCACTCGCGTTCAGGCGGGCCCTGGGGGCGTTCCGCTGGGTCAGGAGCCACCACCGGACCGTCATGCGGGCCGGCGGCGCCCTGCTGGTCCTGGTGGGCGTCCTGCTGGTCACCGGCATCTGGTCCGACCTGGTGTACGCCCTCCAACTGCGGCTGGCCGACACGGGCGCGGCCCTCTGAGCAGCGCCGCCGCACGGCCGCGCACCCCGTATTCCACCCGGCTCGGCGGTGCCCACACACGAGCCAACCCCGGAACAGAAGAAGGACGAAGAACGACATGACACGACACGCACCTGAGGGGTACCCGGCCGCCGCGGCCTGCCGTACCGCGCGCCCACGCCTGGCCTGGGCCGCGGCCGCGCTGCTGGCGGCCACCGCGGTCACCGGATGCGGGGAGGAGCCGGAGCCGGAGCCGCAGGGTCCCGCCGCGGTCGCACAGTTCAACGAGAACGGCGTCACGGTCCGGCTGAGCGTCTCCGACTGGAAGTCCTCCGCGGGCACCCTGGTCGCCACGTTCACCCCCGACGAGGCCGGGTTCCACCTCTACAGCACCGACCTTCCCGCGCAGGGCGTCGAAGGGGTGGGCCGGCCCACCGAAGTCCGCCCCGCCGGCACGGTCACCGCAGCCGGCGAGCTGACCGTGGACGCGCCCGTCAAGACCATCAAGGTGCCCGGGGTGCGCAGCGCCGTACCGGTGTATCCCGACGGTCCGGTGACGGCCACGCTGCCGATCCGCGCGACCGCTTCCGGCGAGGCGAAGGTGCTGATCGGGTATGCGAGCTGCAGTTCGACCGAGGGGTGTACGATCCCCGTGGCCGACCGGGCCGTTACCGTGCACACCACCGAGGGCCGACTCACACTCGACGCCGGCTGACGGCCCGTCGCCGCCGCGGGGCCGGTGGCAGCGGCCGGCTCCCCGGCCGACCCCGAGCCGGACGCCGTACCGGACACCCGGCCGGTGCCCGCGCATTCGCTCCGGGCGCCGTACCCGCCGACACCCTGCCCGTGCCGCTGCCGCGCGGCCCACCTGTTGGAGCGCTGTCCCGTGACCCGAGGGCCCCGAAGACCCGGCAACGAGCGCGGAGCCGCGTGGTGAGGCGCTCCCTGGCGGGGGTGGCCCTGGCAGTCACCTCGATGGTCGCCCTCTCGTTCCTGATCCCGCTCGGGCTGCTGGTGATGTCTCTCGCCCGCGAGCAGAGCGTCACCGCGGCCGAGCAGAGCGCCGCGGCGATGGCGCCGATCCTGGCGCTCACCACCGACCCGGCCGAGCTGCGGGAGGCCGGGGCCGGCCTGCGGGCGGCCGAGCACATGGTCATCCATCTGCCGGACGGCAGCGCGGTCGGCGGCCCGGGGCACGCGCCGCCGGACCTGCTGGGCCGGGCCGGGGAGGAACGCGAGTCCATCTCGCGGGACGTGCCCGGCGGCTGGATCTACCTGCAGCCGGTGATCCTGCCCCAGGACCGGGTGGCGGTCGTGGAGAACTTCGTTCCCGACGACGAACTGACGCGCGGCGTAGCCCTGTCGTGGAGCGTCATGGCCGGGCTGGCCGTCGTCCTGCTCGCGGGTTCCGTACTGGTCGCCGACCGGCTGGGGTCGGCCGTCGTCACCGCCGCCAAGCGCCTGGCCGAGGCCTCCCGCAGGCTGGGGGCGGGGAACCTCGACTCCCGGGTGCAGCCCAAGGGTCCGCCCGAGCTCAAAGAAGCCGGTACGGCGTTCAACACGATGGCCGACCGGATGACGGACCTGCTCGCGGTGGAACGGGAACTGGTCGCCGACCTGTCGCACCGGCTGCGCACCCCGCTGACCGCGCTGCACCTGGCGGTGGAGCGGATCGCGCCGAGCGCCGAGACCGGCCGCATCCACTCGGCGGTCGCCGAACTGGAGAAGGAGCTCAACGCGATCATCGCCGAGGCCCGCACCCCCCTGGCCGTCGGCCCGATGGGACGGGCGCTGCGCGGGGATGCCCAGGAGGGGTCCCCCGCCGGCCTGGAACGCTGCGAGGTCGCCGACGTCGTCCGCAGGCGGGCGGCGTTCTGGGCCGTGCTGGCCGGCCAGCAGGGGCGCCCCTGCGAGGTCCAGGTCACCGAGGAGCCGACCCCGGTCTGCCTGCCGGAATCGGACATCACGGCCGTCGTCGACGCACTCGTGGGGAACGTCTTCCGCTACGCCCCCTGGGGCGCGGCCCTGGAGATCTCCGTGAGCCGCACCGCGCACACCGTGGAACTGACCGTCCACGATGCGGGCCCGGGCATCGCCGATCCGGACGGCGCCCTCGCGCGCGGCGGCAGTACGGGCTCCACCGGGCTGGGCCTCGACATCGCGCGCCGGGCGGCGCTCGCCGCCCACGGCGCGGTCCTCATCACCCGCGGTCCGCTGGGGGGTGCGCACGTCGCCGTGACGTTCGGCCTGTCCCCTTCGCCGCCGCACGACCGGCCGCGTTCGCGCCGGCGGGCCGGGCGGCGATGAACGCCTGCGTTCAGTGGCGCGTTGCGGTCCTTCCCGGCCACGCGCACGTCTTCACCGGGAGAACCCGTGCCCGCGCACTAAACTGACGGGTTGTTCGGCACCGGACCGGAACAACCCGGGTGCCCCCGGGCTCCACCGGGGACCCGGGACGCTTCCGGGAGCGAGACGCGAGGGCCGATGGCAGCCACACCTGAACGCGGTGAACTCACTCTGCTCGACGACGGGGGAACGGCCCGGGAGTCCGGGAAGTCCGCCCGGTTCTCCGCGGGGCCCGCGGCCCCGCCGCGCACCCTCGTCGACATCTTCGAGGCCTCGGTACGTGCGTATCCGGACGAGCTCGCCCTGGACGACGGCACCGGCCGGCTGACGTACCGGGCACTGGCCGGCGAGGTCGAGCGTCGGCGGCGTTCGCTGGTGGCCGCCGGGGTGCGGCCCGGCGACCGGGTCGGCGTCCGCGTGCCGTCCGGGACCAACGACCTGTACGCGGCCGTCCTCGCCGTCCTCGCCGCAGGCGCCGCCTACGTGCCGGTCGACGCCGAGGACCCGGACGAGCGGGCCCGGCTGGTCTTCGGCGAGGCCGGGGTGAGGGCGGTGCTGGGCGCCGGGCGGCACATCGAGGTCATGGACGTCACCGAAGCCGCCCGTGCCGCCGGTGGCGCCGCTTCCGGCGTGGGCGATGCCGCGGATGCCTCTGCCCCCGCCGGGCGGCCCGGCCCCGGACACGACGCGTGGATCATCTTCACCTCCGGCTCCACCGGGACGCCCAAGGGCGTCGCCGTCAGCCATCTCAGCGCGGCGGCCTTCGTGGACGCCGAGGCCGCGCTGTTCCTCGCCGAGGACCCGATCGGCCCCGGCGACCGGGTCATGGCCGGCCTGTCCGTCGCCTTCGACGCCTCCTGCGAGGAAATGTGGCTGGCCTGGCGCCATGGCGCCTGCCTCGTGCCCGTCCCCCGCTCGCAGGTGCGCAGCGGCGCCGACCTCGGCCCCTGGCTGGTGGAACAGGAGATCAGCGTGATCTCCACGGTCCCGACCCTGGCCGCGCTCTGGGATCCCGAAACCCTGAGCGATGTCCGGCTGCTGATCTTCGGCGGCGAGGCCTGCCCGCCCGAGCTGGCCCGGCGCCTGGTCACCGAGGGGCGCGAGGTCTGGAACACGTACGGCCCCACCGAAGCCACCGTCGTCGCCTGCGCCGCGCTCCTGACCGGTGAGGAACCGGTCCGGATCGGCCTCCCGCTGAACGGCTGGGAGCTCGCCGTGGTCGACGAGTCCGGTGAGCCGGTGCCGATGGGCGGCAGCGGCGAACTCGTCATCGGAGGCGTGGGCCTGGCCCGCTACCTCGACCCGGAGAAGGACGCCGAGAAGTACGCACCCTCGGCAGCCCTGGGCTGGCAGCGCGCCTACCGCAGCGGTGACCTCGTCCGCGCGGAACCGGACGGCCTGGTCTTCCTCGGCCGCGCCGACGAACAGGTCAAGCTCGGCGGCCGCCGGGTCGAGCTGGGCGAGCTGGACGCCGCACTCCAGGCGCTGCCCGGCGTCGCCGGCGCAGCCGCCGCCGTACGCACGGCGCGCGGCGGAAACCAGCTGCTCGTCGGCTACCTGGTCACCCAGGAAGGCTGGGACCGCGCCGCGGCCGTGGAGCGGCTGCGCGCCGAACTGCCCGCCGCCCTCGTGCCGCTGCTCGCGCAGGTGGACGAGCTGCCGACGCGCACCTCCGGCAAGGTGGACCGGAACGCACTGCCCTGGCCTCTGCCCGAGCAGGAGGCCGCCGGCCCGGCCGAGCAGCTGTACGGCACCGAGGCCTGGCTCGCCGAGCAGTGGGGCGAGATCCTCGGAGTGCCCGTCACCGGCGCCGACGACGACTTCTTCGCGATCGGCGGGAACAGCCTCGCGGCCGCCCGGCTCACCACCCGGCTGCGGACCCGCTACCCGTCCTCGGCCGTACTCGACATCTACCAGCAGCCCACCCTGCGCAGGCTGGCCCGGCGGCTGGAGAAGTCCCTCCCGGACGACGCCGTGGCCCGGACCGTCGCGCCGGTGCCCTTGCGGGCCAAGGTGACGCAGTGTCTTCTGCTGCTCCCGCTGTTCACCCTGGTCGGCCTGCGCTGGACGGTCGCTCTGGCGGCCCTGGGGAACGTACTGCACTGGTTCGGGCCCTATCCGTGGGCGCCGACCGCTTCCTGGTGGCTCGTCGCCGCCGGTGCCGTCCTGCTGTTCAGCCCGCCCGGCCGCCTCGCGCTCGCGGCCGGCGGCGCCCGGCTGCTGCTGGGCGGGGTGCGGGCGGGCGTGCACCCGCGCGGCGGGAGCGTGCACCTGAGGCTGTGGACGGCCGAGCGACTGGCCGAGTACACCGGCGCCACGTCGCTCACCGGCTCCTGGCTGGAGCGGTACGCGCGGGCCCTCGGGGCCAAGGTCGCCGCCGAGGTCGACCTGCACGCGCTGCCTCCGGTCACGGGCATGCTCAAACTCGGCCGCGGCTGCGCCGTCGAGTCCGAAGTGGACCTGTCCGGGCACTGGCTGGACGGCGACCGTCTCGTCATCGGCCCGGTCAGGGTCGGTGCGGGAGCGGTGGTCGGCACCCGCAGCATGCTCTTCCCGGGCGCCCGGGTCGGCAAGCGGGCCGAAGTGGCACCCGGCTCCGCCGTGGTCGGACAGGTCCCCACCGGCCAGCGCTGGGCCGGAGCGCCCGCGGCCAAGGTGGGCAAGGCCAAGCACAACTGGCCCAAGGAACGCCCGCCGCGCGGGATGGGCTGGCGCGCCATGTACGGAGCCACCGGCTTCTGCCTCACGGCCCTGCCCGTGCTCGCCGCCCTGCCCGCCCTGCTCCTGGTGGGCCGGTTCGTGCCCGCCGACGCCGGCCTCTCCCGGGCACTGGGCGGAGCGCTGCTCGCCGTGGTGCCCGGTGCGCTCGCCTTCGGGTGCGCGTACGCCGCGCTGCTGCTCATCGCCGTACGGCTGCTCAGCCTCGGGCTGCGCACGGGAAGCCATCCGACGCACAGCAGGGTCGCCTGGCAGGCCTGGACGGTCACGCAGCTGATGGACCTGTCCCGGGAAACGCTCTTCCCGCTGTACGCCGGGCTGATCACACCGGTGTGGCTGCGGCTGCTCGGCATGAAGGTCGGCCGGGGGGCGGAGGTGTCGACCGTGCTCGCCCTGCCGAGCCTCACCACCGTGGGTGACGGGGCGTTCCTCGCCGACGACACCCTGGCCGCCCCGTGTGAGTGGGGCGGCGGCTGGGTGCGGATCGGGCACTCCGAGATCGGCCGCCGGGCGTTCCTCGGCAACTCGGGAATGACCGCGCCGGGCCGCACCGTGCCGGACGACGGACTGGTCGGGGTGCTGTCCGCCACCCCCAAGAAGGCCAAGAAGGGCAGCTCCTACCTGGGGCTGCCGCCGGTCCGGCTGCCTCGATCGGCCGCGGCTGCCGACCGGAGCCGCACGTACGAGCCGCCCGCCCGCCTGCTCTGGGCGCGCGGCACGGTGGAGCTGTGCCGGCTCGTCCCGGTCTTCGCCTCGGCCGCGCTCGCGGTACTGACGGTGGCGGCCCTCAGCGCACCGGCCACGACGAGCGGCGTGGGGATCTGGGCCGCTGCCCTGCTGTCCGGAGTGGTCCTGCTCGCCGCAGGAACGGCCGCGTGCGCGGTCTCCACGGCCGCGAAGTGGCTGCTCGTGGGCCGGCACCGGGCGGGAGAGCACCCACTGTGGAGCGGATTCGTATGGCGCAACGAGCTGGCCGACACCTTCGTCGAGGTGCTGGCCGTGCCCTGGCTCGCCGGATCGGTGCCCGGCACGCCGGTGCTGGTCCTGTGGCTGCGCGGGCTCGGCGCCCGGATCGGCCGGGGAGTGTGGTGCGAGACCTACTGGCTGCCCGAGACGGACCTGGTCGCCCTGGGCGACGCGGTCAGCGTGAACCGCGGCTCCGTGTTGCAGACACACCTCTTCCACGACCGGATCCTGAGGACGGACACTGTCATCCTCAGTGAGGGTGCCACCCTGGGCCCGGGTGGCATCGTCCTGCCCGGGAGCACGGTCGGTGCCCGCAGCACACTGGGTCCCGCCTCCCTCGTGATGGCCGGGGAGTCGGTCCCCGCCGATTCCCGCTGGCTGGGCAATCCGATCGAGGCGTGGAGGTCGTGAAAGGGCGGAGCCGAGGACGGCGCAGGGAGCGGAAGCGGCAGTGAGCGGGCACCAGACAGCGGGTTCGGACCCGTACTTCCCGGCCAACGGCGACCCCCGTTACCGCGTGCACCGGTACGAACTCGACCTGGAATACCGCCCCGGCCCCAACCGGCTGGCCGGGACGGCCCGGCTCAGTGCGATCGCCGGGCGGGCACCGCTCACCGAGTTCCACCTGAACCTGGCCGAGTTCAGGATCGGCCGGGTGCTGGTGAACGGACGGCAGCCGCGCTACGCCCACCGGGGCGGCAAGCTCAGCATCCGGCCGGTCAAACCGCTGCCCGCCGGCGCCGCCTTCACCGTGGAGGTGAACTGGTCGGGCAACCCCAAACCGGTGCGCAGCCCCTGGGGAGGAATCGGCTGGGAGGAGCTCACCGACGGCGCTCTGGTGGCCAGCCAGCCGGTCGGCGCGCCCTCCTGGTACCCGTGCAACGACCGCCCCGCCGACAAGGCCTCGTACCAGATCTCGATCAACACGCCGTCCCCCTACACCGTGGTGGCCGGCGGCCGGCTGCTGACCCGGACGACCCGGGCCAGCACCACCACGTGGGTGTACGAGCAGTCCGCGCCGACCTCCAGCTACCTGGTCGGCCTGTCCATCGGTACGCACCAGACCCTGCTCCTCGGCGACCCGGGCCTCAGCGGCGTACCGCAGAGCGCCCACGTTCCGTCACACCTGCTGCCGAAGTTCTCCCGCGACTTCGCCCGCCAGCCCGCCATGATGCTGCTGTTCGAGGAGCTGTTCGGGCCGTACCCCTTCGGCGAGTACGCGGTGGTCGTCGCGGACGAGGAACTGGACGTCCCGGTGGAAGCCCAAGGCCTCTCCTTGTTCGGCGTCAACCACGTGGACGGCGCCCGCGGCTCGGAGCGCCTCGTCGCCCACGAGCTGGCCCACCAGTGGTTCGGCAACAGCGTGAGCATCGCCGACTGGCGGCACATCTGGCTGAACGAGGGCTTCGCGAAGTACGCGGAATGGCTCTGGTCCGAGCGCTCCGGCGGCCGCGCGGCGCACGAGATGGCGGCCGGCGCGCACCGACTGCTGGCCGGGCAGGCGCAGGATCTGCGGCTGGCCGACCCGGGTCGCAAACTGATGTTCGACGACCGACTGTACGAGCGGGGTGGTCTCGCGCTGCATGCGATCCGGTGTGCCATGGGCGACCCGGCGTTCTTCGCCATGTTGCGCAACTGGGCCACCGTGCACCGCCACGGCGTGGTCACCACCGCGGGCTTCACCGCCCACGTCGCCCGCCACGCGAGCGGACCCGTGGACGAGCTGCTCGCGGCCTGGCTGTACGAAATGCCCCTCCCGCCGCTGCCACAGCCCACGCCGGGCACCGCCGTGTCGACGTAAGGGCCTCACCTGCGCAGAAGGTCACAGGTCGGCCTGAGCGTCACAGGTCTGCCGGGAACCTGTCCCAGGCCCGGTGCGCGGCCAGCGCGCCGATGGTGTGCCCGACGGCAGCAGCAGCGCTGTCGGCCGCGGCGATACCGGGTTCGTCCGGTCCGATGCCGGCTGCGCCGAGGACTGCCCGGTGGGACCGACCGTCTCCGGCCCGTTCTGGTCAGCCTTCGGGGGCAGGGGCTCCGTCGGTTCCGTCGGCTCCGTCACCTGTGGTGAGGCGGCGCCGGGCTTCCCCGGCAATGCGCCGGGCGTGTCTGCGGGTGCCTCCTCGGCCTTCTCGGCGCTTTTGACGTTCTCGGCGCTCTTGGCGTTCTTGGCGTCCACGACTTCTCCCTGGGCTGTCGGCGGGCATCACAGCCATGACCTGAAGCCCGGCTGCGCCTGCTCCCTGCCACCTCGTCCTCGTCCGCCTACCCACTGCGCCGCAGGGAACCCTCTGCGAGTGCACCCAGGCCGCGCGCCCGACGGTTGCTGTGATCCTTCGGGCGTGTCCGGGTAGGGGTCCGGCATGGACGAAAAGCGGCCGGAGAGGAACTCCGACGATCTGCTCGCCGGGCTGAGGGTGGATGCGAGCCGCCCGGAGCAGCCCGTGCTGCTCGACGCCGCCGGTGCTGCGATCCGTACCTGGCAGCAGAACTACCCGTACGACCGGAAGATCCAGCGGGCGGAGTACGAGCGGGCCAAACGGATCCTGCAGATCGAATTGCTCAAGATGCAACGCTGGGTGAAGGCCACCGGGGCCCGGGTCGTGGTCGTCTGCGAAGGCCGGGACGCGGCCGGAAAAGGGGGCACGATCCAACGGTTCACCGAGCGGCTCAACCCCCGCGGCGCCCACATCGTGGCCCTGGACAAACCCACCGACCGCGAGGCCGGGCAGTGGTACTTCCAGCGCTACGTCGCCCACCTCCCCGCCCCGGGGGAGATCGTCTTCTTCGACCGCTCCTGGTACAACCGCGCCGGTGTCGAGAAGGTCATGGGCTTCTGCTCCGACGACCAGTACGAGCTCTTCCTCCATCAGTGCCCGACCTTCGAGGCCATGCTCGTGGAGGACGGCATCCTCCTGGTCAAGTTCTGGTTCTCCGTCTCCCGCGCGGAGCAGCGCACCCGCTTCGCGATCCGCCAGGTCGACCCGGTGCGCCAGTGGAAGCTCTCCCCCACCGACCTGGCTTCCGTGGACCTGTGGGACGCCTACACCCGCGCCAAGGTCGCCATGTTCCGCGCCACCGATAGCGCCCACGCTCCGTGGACGGTGGTCAAGAGCAACGACAAGCGGCGCGCCCGGCTGGAGGCGATGCGCAGCCTGCTGTGGCAGACCGACTACGACCACAAGGACGAGCGTGCCGTCGGCCGGCCCGACCCGCTGATCGTGGGTGCCGCCCACACCCTGCTGGAGGCGGGTGAAGAGCTGGCCGACCTCTCCCCCACCCCCTTCGCCGGACCGGCCTCCGGCCCGGGCCAGCACCCCGCCCCACCGGCCCGCCCGACCGGCACGGGCCAGTGATGTCCGGGCGGAGGCGTACGGCGTAGCCGCGTCGCCATTCCGGGCCAAACCCGTCCTCGGACCGGGTGCGCGACCCCGCATCGGGTACACGAGGTCAAGGTGGCCGCCCGCGCCACTGCAACGTACGGCGATGCCGAGGAGGCGCTGGTGGACGGGATCGTGCTGCTCAAGGAAGACCACAAGACGGTCGAGAAGCTGTTCAAGCAGTTCGAGAAGGCCGGTGACCACGCGCACGCGGAGAAACGGAAGATCGTCGACCGCGTCATCGACGAGCTCACCACCCACACCTGGATCGAGGAGAAGATCTTCTACCCGGCCGCCCGGGAGGCCGACCCCGACACCAGGGACCACGTCCTGGAAAGCATCGAGGAGCACCACGTCGTGCTGTGGATGCTCTCCGAGCTCAAGGACCTCGACCCGGCCGACGAGCGGTTCGACGCCAAGATGAGCGTCCTGATGGAGAACGTCCGCCACCACGTCGAGGAGGAGGAGAAGGAGTGGTTCCCCGACGTCCGCAAGGCCATGGGGCGCAACCGCCTCACCGCACTCGGCGAACAGATGGAGAAGGCGAAGGAGCGGGCTCCGGGCGAGCCCCTCTCCGTCCCCAGCGCCAAGCAGTGACCCTGCTCACCACGGCGGCGATCCCTCCTGCCGCGCCCCGGCCCGGATGGCGCATCTGAACGCGCGCGCGACCCGTCCGCGGGCTCGACTGAGGACCGAAAGGGTTCCCCAAGGCCCACGAGCGGGACGGAGCGGCGATGGCCATCATCGTGGTGTTCGACATGCCCGGCATGACCCAGGCCCAGTACGAGGAGGCCACGAACGCGATGAACGAGGGGCGCGGCCTGTTCAGGACCCGCGCAGACTGGCCCGTACCGGGGCTCGTCGCCCACCTCGCCGGGCCCAGCCCCACCGGTTGGTTCGTGGCGGACGTCTGGGATTCGCAGGAGTCGTTCGACCGGTTCGGAGAGGTCGTCGTCCCGGTCCTGCAGGACCTCGGATTCACCGACGCGCAGCCGAAGATCTACCCGGCGTACAACGTCGTGACCGCATAGCCGACCCTCAGCCCCGGGCGAGCGGGCCCGTCCGCGGACGAGGCAGACGGGGGGAGACCCGCCGCAACCGCCTCACCGCCCGGACCGCAGGGCAACCGGGGGTCCGGCCCACGGCCCCCATGCGTTGCCCCGTGTCCGCGAGTACGCCGGGCGGCCAGCCCCCCGGCGGTCAGCCCCCCGGCGGTCAGCCGGGGGCGTTCCAGGCGGTTGTCAGACCGTCCAGCCACGCCGGCGGCAGCTCCGCGGCGTCCCATTCCTCCCGCAACTCCTGCGGCGCGGCGACGAGCCGCTCCAGTACGGCGATGCTCGTGGTGGAGTGGAGGAGCGAATACCGGCCGTGGATCGCGATGGCGCTGTCCGGTCCGAACTCCGCGAACAGCCGCTCCAGCCGGGTCCGGTGGCCAGCGGCGAAGGCCGTCAGTCGCCCGGCGTACCCGGCTCGCTGCCGGGGGGTCATCGTGGCGAGGACGGCGGCGAGCACTTCCTCGGTCACCTCCGGGTCCAGTTCCGAGACCGCGGTGAACGACAGGTACACGGGTGTCAGCGCCACCCGCGTCCGCTCCACCTCGATTCGCCCGGCCCGCGGGCGCTCCGTGTCCGCGCCCGGCTGCCCGTCCTCCCCCACGGCACGTACCAGGGTCCGCTCGGCGACGGCGCCGAGCTCCTCCAGGAGGCCGGCGGCCCCGTCGAGCCAACCCGACTCGTACGCTGCGCCCTTGTCCCCCGGCGCGCTGCGGATGCCGCCGCTCAGCTCCCCGTGCGCGAGGGCCA
This sequence comes from Streptomyces sp. NPDC037401, assembly GCF_055602345.1. NCBI lineage: Bacteria > Bacillati > Actinomycetota > Actinomycetes > Kitasatosporales > Streptomycetaceae > Streptomyces > Streptomyces sp. NPDC037401. The sequence goes on along the minus strand of NZ_JBVJWO010000030.1, from coordinate 53,216 downwards.
GCGCCCCCGCCTCCACGAGCCCGATCAGTTGACGCGCATCACCGGGAGAGACCCCCGCCCGCGCGAGGAGCTGCACCAGCGTCGTCCTCGCGTTGTCGGCACTGACCTCGTCCGGCCACTGCCGTCCCTCACCGGCCGTGCTCATCGGTCCTCCTCATCACTCGGGTAGTGCGGTGCGTGCAACGAGATCGCACCCCGCGACAGTCCAACGCCCGACGACCGGGTTGTGCTCCCCGGCGGCGCAACCGTTCACGGGGACGTCTGCGGGGGCGTCCAGCCCGGATCGCGTCCGCTCAGCCCGACTGCCCGGTCCAGCAGCGGGGCGTCGTCCGGTACGGCCACAATGGGGCCGAAGATGCCCCCGCCCCGGGTCTCGTCCTCGGCGGCCGCCACGAGGAATGCGTGCGAGGCGCCCAGTGCGGCCTGGTCGGGTGCGTACGCCTGGCCGGTGGCCCGGGCGAGGTCCCAGCCGTGGATCACCAGTTCGTTGACAGCCACCGCACCCGCGATGTCGCCGGGCATTTCCATTCCGCCCGCGCGGGTCATGCCGGTCCGGGCCGCCGGGTCCCCCCAGGCCTCGGCCAGTTCACCGAGGACGCGGGGCAGTTCCTCGCGCCAGCCGGCGGGCAGGGAGGGCGCGGCTGCCGTGGGGTCCGTGTCCGTGGTGGGGCCCAGGTCCTTGCGGGCGGCGTCGCGGAAGGCGACGGCCAGGCCCGTGAGGTGGCCCAGAAGGTCGCCGACCGCATACTCGGGGCAGGGCGTCGGGTCGCCGAGCCGGGCGTCCGGGACGCCCGCCGCGAGACGGGCCACGATCCGAGTTTGCGGTGCGAGGTCGAGAGTCGTCGTGTCGGTCATCTGTCGCTCCTCCGGGTCAACGGGTCTGAAGGGTAGACCGGCGGCGGAGCCCGAACTCAGTGCAACGCGGGCCGCAGACCCACCCGCTGACAGAGGCCGTCCGGTTCCCGCCGCTTCCGCGGATAGTCTGGCTGCATGACTGTGCTCGTGTACGAAGATTTCGGTACCGGACGCCACCGCGAGGCCTCCCTGATCCGGCACGCCCTGGGCAGTGTCCACAGCGAAGAGCTCGTGGCCGGGTTGGCCGGGGGCATCGGCTTCATGTACTTCGTCTTCGAGTACGAGGGCCGGCCGCCCATCGCCACGATCGTGGCCCAGGCCCACCCCGAGCCGTGGGTGCAGGTCGCACTCGGCCGACTGGGAATCCCGTACGACGCCACGCGCGCGATGAAGCCCCGCTGGGGCAGGGTCCGGGCCGCGCTCGACGAGGGGCAGCCCGCCTTCTGCGTGGTCGACCGCTCCTCGCTGCCCTGGCACGTGGCCGACCCGGACGCCGAGATGACCGGTGCCGATCCGTACACCGTCGTCATCGCCGGGTACGACGGAGACGACCTGCTGATCGAGGACGGGGCCGAGACGCCGTACCGCATCGACCGCGAGGAGTTCGGTGCTGCCTGGACCGCGCACCGCAACGGCCGCCACCAGCTGATCGTGCCCACCGGGCCGGCCGAGGGGGAGCCGGACGTGGCAGGGGCGATCACCTCTACCGTCACGCACCTCACCGGACCGGTTCTGGGCAACCAGTTCGACGTGAACTTCGGCTTCAGCGGGATGGAGAAGCTCGCCGCGCAGCTGCGCGACAGCACCACCCGGGAGGGCTGGGAGCGCCGGTTCGGCAGCTCGCCCGAGGCCTTCCGCACCGGCACCGGGCGGCTGTACGCCTGCCTGGAGGAGGAGTGGACCGCCCCGGGCGCGACCCGGCCGCTGTACGCGGACTTCCTCGACCTCGTCGAGCGCCCGGAGGCCGCCGGACTGTTCCGGGAGTCCGCTCGGTACTGGTCGGAGCTGGCCGTGCTCGCCCGGGACACCGACCCGGATGCCGGCGCCGAGGAGCGGCGGGCGCTCTTCGACGCGTGCGCGGAACGGGTGGACCGCTGCCTGGACCTGGAGCGGCAGGCGGTGCGGGCGCTGGAGAAGTAGTACCCGGCTCTCCCGAGCCCCGGTCCCCGCGGCCGGGGCCGGGCCGGCCCCCTGGCGCGGGGCACCGGGCTTCCCGTACAACGAACCATGGCCAATCGCCGACAGCCCGACGACCTGGCACCGCCGGCAGACTGGAGTGACGCCGAGCGCCGTCTGTGGTCGGCTTTTCGTGACGGCAGCATGCTGGACCTGCGTGCGGGAGAGCCCGCCGCCGACGATCCCTCGAACGGCGCGGGGTGGGGCCATGAGCGGAGCATCAGCGCCCACGTGATCGCCGTTCTGCTTCTCGACGGCCCGCCCCCGCGTCCCGGAAGGGTACGGGCGCTCCGCATCGCCGGCGCACGCGTGACGGGTGGACTGGACCTGACCGCAGCGACCGTCGGCTGTGAGATCGAGCGTGCAGATCAACGGCGAAGCCGTCCTGTCGAACGCCGTGGTGCACCACGTCCCTTCGGACGAGCCGGCGATCCGCCTCGACGAGAGTCACGCGCGACGCCTGGACATCGGCATGGCACGGGCCGATACGGGGTCCGTCTCGCTGCGGGGATCCACCCTCGGCACGCTCGTCGACCGTCCTCAAGGAGGTCCGCTCCTGGAGCTGGACGCCCTCGTCTACGGGCGACTCGAACCACTCCCACCGCGCTCGACCGGCGTACGGCTTGCCTGGCTCCGGGAAAGCCTCGGCGGTCACTACTTACCACAGCCCTACGAGCAACTCGCCGCGGCCTACCGCCTCCTCGGCCACGACGGCGAAGCCCGCAGAGTCCTGCGCGCCAAACACCGTCACCACCGCTCGACCCTGCCGTGGACGACCAGGATCTGGGACTGGATGCAGGACGCCGTCGCGGGCTACGGCTACCGCCCCGCGCTCGCCGGCGGATGGCTCCTCGCCCTGACGCTGCTCGGCACGCTCGTGTTCGGCATCCACGAGCCACAGCGCTCCGAGCCGGGCAAGGGACCGGCCTTCAACCCCACCGTCTACACACTCGACCTGCTGCTGCCGATCATCGACTTCGGCCAGGAAAAGGCGTTCGTGGCGGCGAACGGGCAGCAGTGGCTTGCCTATGCCCTGATCGCCCTGGGGTGGATCCTCGCGACCACGCTCGTTGCCGGCCTCACCCGTGTGCTCGGGCGCTCCTGACAGGACGAGGCCGCCCCCGGCACCCCCGCCCGCTGACATGGTGTCAAGACCGGCAGCCGACTGCTGACGCGCCTGCCGGGGCCGAGAGGAGTTCCTCGGCCGCGAGGGTGGTGCGGGTGGAGATGCGGCACAGGTGTGCGATCCATGTCTGCGGGTCGAGGGCGAGTACGCCGACGGCCGAACGGCGCAGGCGCCCTGCGAATCGCCTGGCCTCCACGGCCCCGGCCGATCCGGCCAGCGGGAAGTCGACGAGCACCGCGCGAGGTCATGTCACGGCCGCCTCGTTCCCGGATCGGGAGCTTCAGGCGTCGTCATCGTCGTCATCGTCATCGTCTGACGCCGCGACGGCGGCGAGGGTGGTGAGGCGGGCTTCGGGGAGCGTCGTCCCCAGGGCCAGGGCTCCGGCGATCCTGGCCCACCGGGTGTCCACGGCGGTCTTTTCGTCGCGGGGCTCCGGAAGCGGTGAGGTTTTCCTTCCGGGGAATCCGAACTTCGACTTTCTGGGCCGGGCTTCCAACCTGATGGCGTAGATGAGGTTTTCCCGGGCAGTCCGCTCGTCCGCAGCCGAGATGTCGGCGTACGTGATCGCGGACAGTACTGCGGGAACGGTGCAGCGCTCGACCATCACCGGCAGGAGCGAGGAGCGCGCCATTCCCGATGTCCACTCGGTCGTGCACCACTTCGACGCGAAGTAGGCCGGGGAGTATATGGGCATCACCCATCGCGCCCGGGACAGCTGTTCATTGATCCACGTGACGAAGTTGCCGCCGGCCAGCGAGTCCCATTCCTGCAGGACGCAGGTCCGTTCGGCGGCTTCCACGACCTCGCCGATCCAGGTGGCCCATCCGACGTCGCTCTCGGTGTAGGAGACGAAGATGTCATCCACGCCCGCGCACCTCGAAGACGCCCGGGAAGACCAGCTGCTTGCTGGCCATGTCGTAGTATCCGTGGTCGTCGTGGTGCAGCGCCTTTCGGGTCCAACTGGCGATCAGGTTGACGAGCTTGTCGTTGAGGTTGTGCTTCGAGGCCCACAGCGCGAAGTGCTCGGGCCGCGCCATCCCCTTGCTGGAGATGTACTTTCCTTCGACCACTATGAGTCCGTACAACATGCAGATCTTCGCGATCTTTTCGACCCGGTCGTAGGCGTCCTCCCCATGGTGGTCGAGGAGGTAGTTCCCTCCGGCGGAACCGTCGGAGCGAGCAACGCTGAACTGCAGGATCGTCCCGTCCTCCCGCACGAAGGCGCACCCCGCCGGAATGTACAGCTGGACGCTCCTGCCGTCGGCACGGCGGGCGTCGACGGTCAGGTCATTCTGGCTGATGTACACGTGTTCCTCCCCCTGTCGTGACTCGTTCTTGCCAGCCCTCGTGATCCTTAATCCCACTCTGTGTGCGGCCGTTGGACGCAGGAGACGGGTGCCTCGTACAAGGTCTTCCGGCCCGGTGACAGCCGTCGTGCCCCGCCTTTACGATGCGCCCACGTGACTTCACTCGAGGGAGGAAGCAGCGTCGGTGACGACACCTCCGGAGCCGAACCAGCGGGCAGAGGTCCTTGAGCTGTACAAGCTCGCCGTGGAGATGGCCGACCGCGTCTCCGCGCGCCGCGGGACCGCCAACGCCTTCTTCCTGTCGGTCCAGACCGCATTCGTCGCCCTCATCGGAATCGGCTTCCCGGAGCCGGCCGGGTCCCCCTGGTGGGCGGCGCTCGCCGTGGCCCTCGCCGGTGTCACCCTGTCGGCCGCCTGGTGGCTGCAGCTCCGGAGCTACCGGGACCTCAACACCGCCAAGTTCGAGGGCATCAACAAGCTTGAGGAACGTCTCCCGGTCAAGGTCTTCGCCGACGAGCGGGAAGCTCTGAGGAGCGGTCCGGTTCCCGGCCGGCGCAGGCACTACGCCGAGCTGGGTACGTCGGAACGCATCGTGCCCCTCGTTTTCGTCGCGGCGCACCTGCTCCTGTTCGCGGGCACCCTGACCGGGTGACCTGCCCGCGCGGGGTCGGCGAGTACGGGTTCCGGGGCCGTGGCCCCGGAACCCGTCCCCGCCCCCAGAGCGGCGTTACCCCCTTTTGGAGTTTCCATTGTCCT